>JAQWOT010000089.1 GCA_029245725.1 SAR324 cluster bacterium
CGAATCAGATTGAACAAAAATTCAAGGATGCTGTCCCTGAAAATGTGGAAGTGAATTACAAGAACTTTCAGGTCAATCTCCTTGATAAGTCGGTTGTGGTCGAGACCCTGAAGCTTGAGGACGACAAGGTGCGCGTTGAAATAGGTCTTGCCGAGGTCAAGACGGAAGAGTACTCCGGTGAAATGATACAGGTACAACTCAACGAGGTGATCTTGAGTGACAAAGAAAATGAGGAAATCTACAAGGCCCAGCAAGTAACCATTCAGGAGATTGATCGCAAGCAACTGGAAGAAACTACCAAGAACGCAACATTGAAAGATCTGTTTAATACGCTGAAGCGAGACGCCATTCGGCAAGTGGAAATGAATGAGGTGAGCGTCACCAAAAATGGCCAAACCACGACGGTTGATTCTGTGAAAGTTGAAACTCTTGGAGAAGGTAAGGTTTTTGGTGTCCAGGCTGAGGGGATTCGGTCAAAAGATGGCGAAAGTGAGATTGCCATTGCCTCTATAAACATAGATGAAGTTGAAGTCGATAGTGAAGACCAACTAACCCTGAATCAACTAAAGCTCGGTGGAATTCAGGTCAAGGAAGGAGAAGGTGACCTGACCATTGAGGACGTCTCAATTGATCAGGTTCGTAATCAACAGGCTAGTAACTTCAGTATGAAGCAACTCAACCTGCAGAATTTTGAAAATATCGAAAAGCTAAGTATCGAAAGCGCTGAAGCTCGGAACATTCCCTTGGTCAATTTGCTGGAGAATGAGATCGACCTACTTCAGCGCTTGCTGGGTGGAACGTTTGAAGGACTACAGATTCGTAATTTGTTTGTTCAGCCTGAAAATGAGGAAACTAAGCAAGTACGGGAGATTGATCTCGAGCAACTGGACTTTGGTACAACCGAAAATGGGCATCGCTACGTTCGAAACCTAAAACTGAACATCTTGGGAATTGTGATTAATCTCAGTGATTTCCCAGAAGATTTTGCGGAACAAGCCCGTAATTTTACAGAATCAGATGAAATCGGGATAAACCTCTTCCTTGATATCACGGGCAGTCATGAGCAGCAGGACTACGAACTGGGCATCGGTGTGGGATTAGAAAAGATGGCTGACCTGCACTTGGAGGGTCATTTTTCTAACGTCCCAATCGAGATCTTTGAATTTGAGAAGTACGATGACAGCGAGTTGGAGAGCATCCTTTCAGAAAAGTGGACCAAGATCGGAGTAGTGAAGTTGTTGGCCAGATACGATGAGCGTGGTTTTCTGGAGTACTCGATGGGCAAATTCAGCACAGAGTCTGGTTTCTCAAAAGCCACGATTGCTCGCCAGGTCGGTCAACAGTTTGAAAACACAGCAACTCGCTACAACCTCAGTGGCTCAGAGGAAATAGCCGGTGAGTTGGAAAAATTTGTTTTGGAACCAAAGACTCTCCGGATTGGATTCTTACCAGAAGCCCCGCTCAATTTTGAAGAAATCGCCATGTTGGCTCTGCTCAATCCCAGCCAACTCCAGCAGAAGTCAAATTTCTCTCTCCAATCCACTCCGGAATAAACTGGGTTTCTCGAACTCCCTTTGATCATTCTACCAAGTCAGTTTGTCGGATTTGATGGAATTTTACTCTGCTCGCTCACATTTGGCGTCATGGACTTACGAAGTATCCAGAATACTCCCTTAGTTTCTCATCGAATCTAACTCACTGCTGACCTGCAAAGAGGGGCGAATTCATTTCAGGAATCCTCTGTGGGTAGAGTAATCGATGACTCTGCACACTCCGCAACATTGAGAGCATGATCAACGAGTTCACGAGCTTGGGCCTTCGAGCCTTTTAGAGCCTGTTGGACTCTTTGGGGTGTCAGATGTTCTATAAACTCTTTGAGTGTGATCTCCTCCGGCTTTTTACCAATTTCTTTTTGTAACAGACGAAAGAGGTTGCGGGCACTGCTTTGTCCTTGGTTGTAGGCTGCGACGGCAAGTACCCGCTGCACTTCGGGCTTAGGCTTCCAAACGGACTTACCATAGCGCCATTCGGACTGCAGGTAGTGTCGGAATAGCAGTGTGGAAAGGAGAATGTTGGTCTCAATGTGAAAGATATTCCCAGGTTCTCCAGCATAGCTCTCCTCCAAGGTTGCGACATAGTGAGCATGAATCGGAGCATATGTAAGGGACAGAGGTCTACCTTGTCGAAGCCGGTTCAGCCTACGACGTATCTGTGAAGTCTTTGAGGCATAAGGCAGTTGTTCCTCCTGTAATCGTTTTTGTACTTCGGGAAGGAGTAGACTAGCTGAACGGGTAGGAACTACCATCTTTGGAGGCAAACTGAGATTTTGTGGTAGTTTTCCCTGGTATCCTAACTCTTTGAGAACTCCCTGCCAAGTGGGATCAGCATAGCGTTGCTGCAAATGATGTAATGCAGCGTTCAGCCGAGTTTGCTCTTCAGTGTCTTCACGTAGTAATTCAATCTGCTTGATGGCAATGCCCGTCAATTGACCAAGACCCCTTGCTCCACTGGCGCTGACAGCCTTGTAGTCCAATCGAGATTCTTTGAAGAACAAACAGAAGATGGTTGGGTAAGATACCTCCAGAAAGAAAGCACTAGTTTGGATCGCACTCAGCGTCCGAACTAGTGCCAGCTCTGGGAATCCATATTCTGACTGAGCAAGGAATCTCTGTAGATTTTCTTGAAACCAGTAGCTACTCAAAAAATAGTGGTGTAACTGGGTCTGGCTTCGTTGCCCTGGCAGAGCTTGGGTCCCCCAATGATAGTGCCAGCGTGCTAGGGATTCCTGAAGAAGTAAGTAGTTTGTAAAGCGTTCAACAGCAGGTGTAGTTGGTTGATCTAGTCGTAATTTCGGAGTGAAGGAACTCGACTGACGAGCAAAGTTTAACAAGCGTTCAGGAGTGTAGGCGGAAGGTTGCTGAAAGTGTTCAAGGGAAAGTGGTCGAGAAGGACGCACGGGTGAACCAAAATTCCCAGAAGGGTCTGGTTCGGGTAGGTGATATGAGGGGGAATAGTCGAAGAGTTGTTCTTGTTTGAGGGAGAGCAGTGATTGAGGCCAGAGCAGTATTGCCAAGGCACTGACCATCAGAATTCTTGAAATCAACTGCTTCCCTAATTGTTAGAACAAGGACATCTGCTGTACCTCTCGTTTGGGAGCCTGCTGTCCCCAGGTGACAGATACGGTTTTGATTCCACTCCGTGAGTCATAGAGCAACTCGCCATGCTCCAAGGCGTAGAGATGAAGATCACGAGTTACCTCGACATCGACCTTACAATATTCGATGATTTTATCTAACTTGTCTTCACGATACCACTGGAGTGCCTGCAATCCGTCAGCTGATTTGCCGGCTCCCAGTGTCGGTCGGGCGAGTGATTCTAATTTTAGGCGATGCCCGAGTAATTTCTTCAGTTCAGTCAGCATATCCAGATTGGGCAAGCCAGCTAGTTCTGTGCGTAGTCTTGTCCGCTGTTCCTGCTGGCCTGAACATTCACCGGCCAAGACGCGGTAGTCGAATTCCACGTGGTTAAAGCCCACGATCAAATCAGCCTTGCGGCAGTGTTCCAATAGTTGTGGCGCTTGATAGTCTAAGTAGACATGGTGTTGTTCATCGAAGCTGTCCCAGATCACTCCGACAGACATTCCCATGTCTTCAATATTATTCCAGCCGCCAACTTCCTCGGCTGCGCGCTTCGTTTCCAGGTCAAAGTACAGGATCCGTTCCATCGTTCCCCAGTGCAGGAAAGACACAAATGATTGATTACTACGAATTGTTGCAGGTGGCGCCGACAGCTTCAACCGAGGAGGTTCGCAAGGCATTCCGAAGGCTCGCAAAGCAATATCATCCAGATTTGCAGCAACACAAATCCGAGGCAGACCAGCGGGAAGCACAACGCCGCTTCGTGCAACTGACTCAAGCCTACGAGACCCTGAGTCATTCAGCAAAACGTCAAGCCTATGACTTACAGTGGCGGAGAACCACTCAGCAGGCAAAACACTCCCAAACACAACAAAAAGCCTCCACAAACACAAGTTCTTCACAGACTCGGAAGCGATCCTATGAGCACCCAAGGGAGGATTTCACGGATTTTGCTGAAACGTCGCTGGAAGATTTACTGAAAGATGTGGAAGGATTGCTCAAACAATTTGGTGTTCAGCGAACCGATCCCTTGGAACTCCTGCTAGATTGGGCTCGTCGGGTCTATCGCGAAGTGATGGAAGCCTGGCATGAAGAGAACTCCTCTACTCATTCTACTTCAGGCACAGAGCAATCTTGGTCGGGTGAGGAAACCTGCAGAACCAAAGAAGAAAAAACTCAGGCCCATGATGATCCACGGGCAGATATCGAAGCCGAATTGGAACGTCTTAAGCGTTATCAGCGGACGAATCGCAAGCAGCCTCGTCGTCAAACAGCAGAAACAGATGTTCATGATGAATTGGAGCGCCTCAAGCGCAAGTACCGTCCCTGAAATCCCACATGGAGAGATAGAATGTCCGCCAGTCTGACTGCTGCCCGAATCGCAGTCCTGATTCCTTGTCTTAACGAAGAAGTGACGATCAGCAAGGTGGTTCAGGATTTTCACAAGGAATTGCCGGGAGCTACCATCTACGTCTTCGACAACAATAGTACGGACCGTACAGCTGAACTTGCTGAGGCGGAAGGGGCAGTTGTTATTCCAGAGCGTAAGCGTGGCAAAGGCTACGTAATCGCCTCAATGTTCCGTAAGGTTGAGGCAGATTACTATGTGATGGTGGATGGAGACGACACATATTCTGCAGCACATGTGCAGGCTTTGCTGCAGCCGCTACTGGATGGAGAAGCTGACATGACCGTGGCTACTCGCTTGAACGAGTATGAAGAAGAATCTTTCCGCCCACTCCATGTCTTTGGCAATAATTTGGTTCGTAGCTTGGTCAACGGGATCTTTAACAGTAATCTCGCAGACATCATGTCTGGTTACCGAGGCCTTAGTCGAGAATTGGTGCAGAATCTACCGGTATTGGCCAGCGGTTTTGAAGTGGAAACAGAAATGACGATTCGAGTGCTGGATTATGGTTACACGATTCAGGAAGTAACAGTGCCCTACCGAGAGCGCCCAGAAGGTTCGTTCTCCAAGCTGAATACTTTTCGAGATGGCTTTCGTGTGTTGTATCAGATCGCCAGTATCGCCAGATCCTACAAGCCGATCTTGTTTTTTGGGGTATTGGCTTTATTTTTTGGCCTGATCGGTCTGATTGCGGGCGGAGAAGTGATTGTTGACTATGCGGTGGATGGCTATGTGAACAAGGTCCCAACAGCGATTCTAGCGGTGGGCTGTATGCTCCTCTGTTTTGGTAGCATTGGCATTGGTGCGATCCTCGATACACTCAATGCCCGTTTCCGTGAAGTGCTGCGTTTGCTACAGCGCAAATGAGCTGGTTTCTGGCGCACGTGTTGCTTAGAAGGTCCACGTGTAGGCTAGGCGAAATCCAGTAGGATCAACCAAGGCAACAGGCCCAACAGGCAATTCATTTTGAACTCCTTGTGGCCGCGGTGCTGCAGGATTCCAGACAGAGCGAGAGCCAATCAGAGCTCCAATCAAGCCACCAACCACGGTGCTGGTACCAATCGTACGAAACTGCTCACGACTGGTTCCTGGACGCAGAAAAGTGAACCAGCCCCCAAGCATCAGGCCTGTTCCAGCGCCATAGGCAACATTGCCAACGAGATTGCGACGCTCACTGTCGGCAATTTGCCGCTGTGCTAGTAAGTCAAAGCGTAAAGCGCTTTCGGAGTCGTCAGAGAAGGCGCTTTCATCGAGGTATTGTTCATCTTGCTGGACAGGCTCTTCAAAAGGATCGCCTTCTGAAACGGGCTCGGTCGCAAGAGGATCTTCCATGGTTGGCTCTAGCTCAAAATCCTGCTGTAATAGCGGATCGTTGGCCATGCCCTGATAGGGATCATCGAAAAATGCCTCTTCGTCGGCAGATCGAAATTCACCAAATGGGTCTTGCTGGGCCATTGCTGACCAGGGATTGAACGTAAGCAGCAGCAGGCAAAGCCAAATGGAAAGGTGTGAACGCATGCCAGATTCCTGAACAGCAGGGTTTGGAAGATGTTGCCTTGAAATGGATGCAAAACCCATTCACTCTCTGCACCAGACACAACCGGGTTCTGCTGGAAAACTCCAGCCTTTTGAAGAATATTGAGAACATGGATACGCTTATGCGACGTTTTTGGCCGGCGGTGCTGCTATTGATCTTCAGCCTTGGAACCCCAAAAATCCAGGCTCAGGAAACAGGTCCACTGCTGATGCAACAGGAACTGGGCTATACTTTGGCTGGTACAGTGGCCGGTGTTGGCTTGGGAGTTCTTGTCTGGTTCATGGACCCACTTAATCCAGATGTGACACTGCGTGATACTACAGTAGATGGACTAATTGTCGGTACACTTCTTGGTTCCATGTTCGGTTTTTACATACTACAGAATGCGTTGGTGGAGCCTGGTACCAATTCACTGCCCAGTGGTCTTGAAGATCTGCTGGGACAATCGAAGAGAGATCAATTGCCCAGCCCGGTTGCCCACACTGGCCTGACCATTCCCATGACTTGGAAGTTCTAAGGAGGCCTCCCATGAGCAAGTGCACCCGAGTGATCGCAATCTTTTTGCTACTTGCCTGCCTGTCCCAGCCAGTTGCCTGGGCTCAGCAGGCTCAAGAAGGCCCTGGCATTGAAAACTTTTTGGATGGAGCAAATGGTGGCCGTGGCCCCGTGATGCAGTCGGTCTTCTGGAACACTCTCTATGGTTCTCTCTGGGGAGCTGCGATCGGAGTATCCTATCACTTTCTCTCTGGAGCAGCATTTCGCGAAGCAATTTCAGGAAGTATGACCATCGGGGGTTTGATGGGCTATGGTCTTGGGCTTTATCTGGTCATCAATGGCTTCAGTTTTAACCAAAATCTGATGCCAGTGCTGCCAAAGCCAAATTTTGGCCCACCAACCGATACCCAGACTCAAGTACAGAACGAACAACCTACTGATCCCTTAGCTTTCTGGGTGGCTCCTTCAGAAGATGGTCAGTCCTGGCAGGCTGGCTTACAGTTGCGTTTCTGAAAGGCTTACGCTGAGTTCCAATGACCGGATCACGTGTCCGAGCCCTACTGCTGGCCCACTGGCAAGAGTCCTTGCTATTATTACTGCTGGGGCCCCTTGCCTTGTATTTTGCTCTCTCCAACTCCACCTCTGAATCACTGCCACTGCTGC
Organism: SAR324 cluster bacterium; assembly: GCA_029245725.1. NCBI lineage: Bacteria > Deltaproteobacteria > SAR324 cluster bacterium. Next base: position 7,241 of record JAQWOT010000089.1, read on the forward strand.
CCTTGCCGGAGAGTCAGGTGCTGCAGTTGGAGCAGATTACTCTGCAGGATTATCGAAAAGATTTCAAACGTTGGACCTTAACGGGCCTTCGAGCTTTGATGGCCGAGGATAGTTCGATCATGAATGTGGAGCAACCTCGATTAAGACTGCATCCTAGTCCTGAAACGATACCATTCACAGACACGCTAGTACGTGCCAACGAAGCTTTGATCGACTGGCGGCAGCAGTTGGTGGAAATTCGTGGTGAGGTTGAGGTAGAACGTGATGGCAAACTATATTTGCAGGCAGAGCGTGCTATATACGATCTGCAGACAGAAGTACTACGGATGCCGGGAGAAGTACAAATGATCTGGCAGGGTAGCGATGTCGATGGTGCAGATTTGCGCTACGAACTGCAGACTGGATTGGTTGAACTCCACGGTGTGCATTATCAGCGTTGATTGACTTTCCAGTTTCAGGATGAACTTGAGGCAGGAAGATAGGCTTTTTCGTAATTCTGGGATGCAGGCTAAAGAAGGTAATGAGTGATTTCTATAGTTCAAAGGAACTTGAACAGCTAGCACAACGGGAAGTCCGGATTCTATTGCCGGAACAGACTGTGATCCGTCGTGATGTGGATCTTCAGCAACTAGAGTCAGGAGCTGTGCTACACCCAGGTACTCGCCTGCAGGGTCAGTCCACTCGAGTACTGGCAGGAGCCGAGATCGGCCCTGGAGGCTATGTGGTCTTAGAGAATAGTGTAGTTGGCCCAGGCGCAATCGTAGGTGCTCAAGGGCCAGTTTCCTTGCGGCAAAGCTGGGTCGGGCCGCAAACAATACTCGGCATGGGTGTCGCAGAAGAAGCTGTTTTTCTTGGACGAGAACACTCCGGAGCACCTCCAACCACAGGTGTCGGGTTTCGAGTTCGCAAGGGAAGCCTCTACGAAGAAGGTGCTTGCTCAGGTCAACATACTGACACTAAGATGACCCTGCTGATGCCGTGGGTGACGCTAGGGAGCAACATCAACTTCTGTGATGTTCTGCTTGCTGGAGGAGCTGGTGATCCACCGGGTCAATTCAGTGAGGTTGGTAGTGGGACGATCCATTTCAACTTTACTATTCGAGGTGACAAGGCAACAGCCTCCTTACTGGGAAATGTCTGTGAAGGTGTTTTCCTGCGTTCAGAGCGTCTTTTTATTGGAGGAAATTGTAGTTTGTTGGGCCCATTGTTAGCAGAGTTTGGGTCTTTTTCAGCAGCAGGAGCGCGTCTTTTTGGACAGTTAGCTTCGGGCCTGAATCTGGGTACTGCTCATTTGTCTGGACACAAGAACTATGATCCTCGTTGTTTCCCGAATTTACGTTGGCTTGTGTCAACTCAACTGCAATTCTTTGGTGAATTGGTTGCTCTTTTTCATTGGTACGATCAAGTTCGTGTTCGGATGGTGAGGGATGCTTTTCAAGAGAGTCTCTATCGCCAAGGCCAGTATATTGTTCAACGCAACCTGGAAGAACGAATTGCACAATTGCAACTGTTGACAGCACTGGTAACAGAGAATCAATCACACAGTGAGCGGCTTTTGCCAGAAGTTAAGCTAAAAGATCAGCGTGCTTGGTTGCAGAACTGGACACGAAGAAAAGAGCAATTACAAAGCTATGCTTCTACCCCAAAGTTGGCTCCTGAGAGTTTGCTCCAAGAGTTGGTGGATGCTGAAGGAACTTACACGAGAAGAATTCAGCAACTATCCCCAGCAACCGCAGAGGCAGGACAACGATGGCTTGAGGGCATCGCAAAACCATTTTGTGAAGGAGGGCTGGGATGAACCATCCAGCAAGCAAGTGGCTCTTGGCCATTGGCGCATTGTTTGGAGTTCTTGCGGTCCTGAGTGGTTCAATGGGATCTCACATGCTGCGTGGCCAATTAGAGGAGTTCAATGGCACTGCGAATTTTATCTTAGCCTCAAACTATCTTTTCTATCACGCAGGAGGCTTGCTCTTCACAGGCTTGCTCTTGGAGCGTTTGGAACGGCGAGGATTTTTGTATGTGGGAATCTTTTTCATAGTGGGTAGCTTCCTTTTCTGTGGAAGTCTCTTTACCTACAGCTTAACCGGTTTGCGCGGGGTGACCGCTATGGCTCCAATTGGTGGAGTGAATTTGATTCTTGGATGGTTGACACTGGTGGTGACCTGCGTACGCTTGCCTTCTTCCAAAAAACGCTAAATGGAGGATGCCTATGTGCCTGCACTGGTTCTCCAGCATTCATCCACAAAAGAGCCGGATTATAAATAATGCTCAGTTGCTGGTTGGATTCTTTCTTTTCCTACATACAAGCCTATTGGCTGCTCAGGAACTCCGCTGGAAACCATACAAGGGAAAGCCACTGGTGTTGGAAGGCTCAATTTCTTTGAAAGAAACCCTCTGACAGTTGGTTCAAGAATATGTCGATTCTCCACCGCCACTACGAATTTATGATGAGATCCCTGAAAAACTAACCGATGGTCGTCGCGAAGCTGTCCACCCAGAACTACTGTTTGAACTGCTCCTGCGGGAGCAAGGCTTAACAGCGATTCGCAAGCAGCGCGAATGGATCATTCTACCAGACCGTCAAGTCTGGTGGGAATGCCCATTCCGTAGAAAAATTCCGAGCCCTATTCCATTGTCAGAACTCCTTGTTAACTTGGCAGATTGGGGCAAAGTTCCCCTACGCTATGATGCCGAATCTCTGCCGCCAACCCTCAAGATTACAGAAAATTTTCGATTTGATTCAGTAGCCCAAGCCTTTGAACAGTTGGCTTCTCGCTATGATGCTGAATGGAACTACGATCAGGACACACATCTGATCAGTTGGCAGGCGCGTGAGCCAGAGGACCTGCTAGCGATTCCTCTTACCCTGGCTCCAGCCGATGCTACAGCTGACTTTTTAGAGCAACTTCCTCCTAGTACCCGCACTTCAATCACTGTCGACATCACGAGTCCTCGATTGCTGTTGCTGAGAGGCCGGCTCAGCGAACTGAGGCGTCTTGAACAGTTGGTACAGCAATTTGACCATACCTGGCAAGTGGAGGAGGCAGAGTCTATAGGACCAAATGTGAGTGTCAGTACAACAGAACCTGTAGTTGCGAGAGAAGAAATCACAGATACAGAACAGCTGCCAACCACTGCAGCGATGGTACTAGAATGGCTTCCTAATGATGTTCTCAAGCAACAGCTAGAAAGTCTCCGTTCTGGGCCAGCTGTACTATAGGAAGTCAATGTGTTCTGGGAGGTGGGCCAACGTCCAATTTCGCTCTGAATGGAAGGGCCAGCTGAAGGAATTACATTGCTAAGTGCCACTCTTGAAAAACTGGAGCAGGCTACTGCAAAACAAATGGCTGGAGAGTCATTGGTACCACAGGTGGCAGTCCCCAACATGCTGATGAGACTGAAACAGGAATTCAGGCGTTTTACACTGCGCTATCTGTCTGTGGGTTCTCGGATGATTACGGCAGAAGGACAGCAGAGTACGTTACCCAGCACAGAAGACCAACTGCGGGAATTTTTCCAGCAAGCCCCTGATTTTGTAGAGACTCAGCCCCAACCGTTGATCTTGCCAGATCGCCAGAACAATGCCTTACTAATTCGAGGAACCGAAGCACAGCTACAACTGGAAGAACTGAACTGATTGTGTTGTGGGATCAACCGAGCCCTTTGATTTGCATCGAAGCACATATTTTTGAAATCACAGAGAAAATTTCTCGGGAATTGGGGCTACGCTGGCGGGGCACTGGCGTTTCTGCTGATGGGGGACGCGCTCTGGAAGGCCCAGACTTTGGTATGAGTTGGAAGCGG
>JAQWOT010000090.1 GCA_029245725.1 SAR324 cluster bacterium
GCGGTGGCGCCTCGGAAAAACCGGAGACATCCAGCATCAACAGCAGAATCGCGGTGCGTTCAATGTGACGCAGGAAGCGGTCGCCCAGCCCCCGTCCTTCGTGCGCTCCCTCGATCAGACCCGGGATGTCGGCAATCACGAAGACTTCATACTCATTGTGCTTGACCACACCAAGTTGAGGAACCAGTGTGGTGAAAGGGTAATCTGCCACCTTGGGTCGAGCGTGGGAGAGCTTGCTGATCAGCGTGGACTTGCCAGCGTTGGGGAAGCCAACCAGACCGACATCAGCCATCAACTTCAGCTCAAGACGGATCCAGAGTTCCTGCGAGGGTTCACCCGGTTGGTGGTGTTCAGGGGCCCGATTCGTTGATGTTTTGAAGCGCGCATTGCCCCGTCCTCCTCGTCCGCCCTTGAGGAACAGGTATTCTCGCTCTTCGAGAATCTCCAGCAGGACATCACCATTTTCTTCATCACAGACCACAGTTCCGAGTGGAACACGAACCAAGCAGTCCTTGCCGTTACGCCCATGCTTGTTGCGTCCACCACCCGACTGGCCATTTTCTGCGTGTTGATGTTGTTGAAAGGAGAGATCGAGCAAGGTGCTGCGGGCATGATCTCCGACAAAGCGGATGCTTCCGCCCTCGCCACCGTCCCCACCATCGGGTCCACCAAATTCAACAAACTTTTCACGACGAAAGGAGGTGCAGCCCGCTCCTCCCCTGCCGGAGCGAACATGAATCTTGACCGAATCAACAAATTTCATGGAAGAGGCCGTGTCTCAGACACGGAAGAAGTTGAGGAACTCGTCCGGTAGCTCCATACGAACACGCCGGTTGAGGTGATGAACGAAGGGATGCATCGCTGCCTTGAGACAAGTGTGATAATTCTCTGGATCATCCTCACTTCTCAGTTCACGGTAGGACTGGTTGGCTTGGCGCATCAAGATCTTTGCATGAATAGGCACCATCTCTTGGTTGCGTTCCAGTGCGTTCAAAAGCTGGTCATCAGGGAAGCCACAAAGCAGATAGGTGAAGGAATTCTCAAAGCGGAAGACAAAGAAGGGCGCATGCTCTGCAAAAGCGCTACGGGTAGCGGTCATGAAGCGCAGGAAGTAGTCTCGCATCTTCTCGTCTTTCCAGAAACCAAGTGTGATCGAGTTGAGTTGCGAGTGAGTCGTCGCGTTGAAGGAACGGAAGAATTGATAGTTCTTGTAGCGCAGCACCTCAGGCTTCTCCTCGATTTTTGACATCTGCCCTTGCAGCGCCTTCAGCGTGCCTCCAAGATCGGATTCACTGAGCGTCCGAGGATCAATTTGTCCTTGTTCCGCTTCCTGGGCCTTGATCCAGTCGATGAGGAAACGATCCTTTGCTTGCAAGTAGTGCTTAAAGGAGGACTTTTGGGTCAGCGCAACGATCTCTTCCTCTAGCTTGACCGCGTCCAGATCTGCTGGTAAAGCGCGGAGCATCTGCTCAACTTCTTGCAGCATCGGCTCATCTGGGAAGGCTTTTGTCAATTCCTGTAGATTGCGAAGAGTGCGCTTAATCTTCAGACGTGTGCGATGAAGGAAGACCTCTGGATTGCAGGACTGCTTCTCAAAATCCTGAAAGGTCTCACATGGAATCTCGCTCTGGTTGGCTCCCTTGAGTTTGAGCGCCTGTGTCAGGTTGTCAGGAATTTGGCGTAAGCTGTAGAGTTGTTCGACCAGCATGCCCTGGAGCAACTCCAACACACGGTTCAGTCGTCCGATTTGCAGAAAGCTGTTGCGCAGAGTGGAGAATCCCGACAAGGTCTTCTGCGCCAGTTGACGCATGTCGTTGTCCATGTCGAGGTAGAGTCCGGCAGTCACGTCTCGCTGACGGCCCGGATAAATCGTGATTTTGAGTTTGTCGTCGCTGATGCTCGCCATGTCGGATCTTGGGAGTGCAGTACAGGGAAGGCCAGAAACTGGGTGGCAATTGGTCGGTTGTTCGACCTGCAAGGGCAAGACCAGTCCTGGGCGCGTTAGACAATTCCTTTGCGATCTGTCGGCAGGTGGGTTACACCAAATAATTACCTATTGAGAGTCTGCCATGAATCAAGAGATTACGCACGATATTAAGGTCGCTGTCCAGTCCTTCTATTTGGATAATGAATCTGACCCTGAAAAACCACTCTTTCTGTTCGCCTATCGAGTGCGGATTGAAAACCAGGGATACGAGACCGTACAGTTGCTGAAGCGACACTGGATCATCACCGATGGTGATGGCCAGGTTCGCCATGTGGAAGGTGAGGGTGTGGTGGGTGAGCAGCCCGTCCTCAAGCCCGGAGAATCCTTTGAATACACAAGTGGTTGCCCCTTGTCGACTCCCGTGGGTACAATGCGTGGTAGCTACCAGATGCAGACTGCCAACCGTGCTCTAATCCAGGTCGACATTCCTGAATTCATGCTGGCTGTTCGCAGCGCCATCAACTAACTCTCTCTGTAGAGACACAATATGACGTCATTGCTGACCCTTGTTTCGATCTTGTTGGTAACCACGCTCTCGTACGCTGCTGACATTCGTGGGTACTACACCCCTGTGGGACCCGTCCCTTCAGCACATACGGTAAAGAAGGTTCGCTTCGAAGAACTTATGAACTTTGGCTGCATCCACTGCAACAACTTACGCAAGGCTTCCCTGAAACTGCGGGAAGAATATGCCGACCACGTTGACTTTATTGACATCCCAATTACCTTCCGTGAGCAGGATGATTCCCCTCTACGGCTTTACTATGTCGCTGAAAGGCTGGGTAAGGGCAAGATGGTCAAGGAGGAACTCTTCCGCACTCGCTTCGAGTATGATGTGAATGTCTTCGATCCCGGGATCATTAACTATCTAGCCAAGAGCTTGGGGCTGGACCAGGAATACCAGGCAGAATCTCGTAAGCCTTGGGTGGAAGCCAAACTCGCTGAAGCGGAGCGTAAAACAGAACAGTACGGTTTGACTGGAACCCCAACGGTCGTTCTGGAAGGTAGTATGAAGATGGACATCGGGCGTTACGGTTCGATCGAGAAGTTCGTGGCTGATGTGCCACAGACTTTCGCAGATTTGCTCGCCAAACCGTAAACAAGTAGTGCGTGTCTTCCGGATTCTGAACCATCAGTTCCGGAAGACAATTGTCTGGTAGGAATCAGTCGAGCAGGTCGTAGGCTTGAACCGTCAGGAATTCACGGAATTCTGGATCAGTTGCCAGTACGTCCATAGTCTTGGCTGCCTTGGCAAAGCGCTCCTCACTGAAGCTCTCCCCACGCTCTGCCCGAATTTTCTCCAACTCTTCCTCCGCGAACTGTCGGTACATCTCAACCGTGATTTTGCGACCGTCTGACAATTTCCCTTCTGGATGGCGAATCCACTGCCATATCTGAGAACGTGAAATTTCTGCGGTAGCTGCGTCTTCCATCAAATTGAAGATGGCCACCGCTCCCATGCCGTTCAGCCAGGATTCGACGTACTGAATACCCACGCTGATGTTGTTGCGCAAGCCACCCTCGGTGATCTCTCCGGGAACCTTAAAGTTGATGAAACCATCCGGATTGGGAACCACATCTTCTCGAAGATTATCCTTCTGGTTCACACGTTTGGGTCCAAACTTTTCTGTGAAAACTTCGTTGCAGATGGGTACTAGGTCGGGGTGCGCAACCCAGGAACCATCATAGCCATCATTGGCATCACGCTCCTTGTCTGCTCTGACTTTGCCGATAGCCACCTTGTTAACTTCAGGATCCCGTCGGCTTGGGATGAAGGCAGCCATCCCACCGATAGCATGCGCTCCTCGCTTGTGACAGGCGCGGACCAGTGATTCTGTATAGGCTCGCATGAAGGGTACGGTCATAGTCACATGAACACGATCTGGCCAGAGGAAGTTTGGATCCGATCGGAATTTTTTGATGCAGCTGAACATGTAATCCCAGCGTCCAGCGTTCATGCCTGCCATGTGATCTTTCAGCACATACAGCATCTCTTCAATTTCGAAGGGAGCGAGGATGTGCTCGATCAGGATCGTGGCCTTGATGCTGCCGATTGGTTTGCCTACGTACTCTTGAGCCATCACGAAGACATCGTTCCAGAGCTTGGCTTCCTGATGATTCTCCAGCTTTGGCAGGTAGAGATAGATTCCAGAGTTGATCTTCTTGACCCGCTCGTTGTTGTGGAAGAAGTATAAGCCGAAGTCGACTAATGAACCTGATGCGATCTCACCATCGATCAAGATGTGCTTCTCATTAAGATGCCAACCACGTGGGCGTACGATCAGGGTAGAGACTTCATCGTTCAGTTTGTATTCCTTGCCAGCCGGATTGGTGAACTCTAGAGTACGGTCAATCGCTCGCTGCAGATTGATCTGTCCCTGGATCTGGTTGAACCAGTTGGGGCTGTTGGCATCTTCCAAGTCTGCCATGAAGACTCGGGCTCCGGAGTTCATCGCGTTGATCATCATCTTGGCTTCGACAGGCCCAGTGATCTCACAACGTCTATCTTGCAGGTCGTCTGGCAGTGGCGCGACTTTCCAGTCACCTTCACGAACGGATCGAGTCTCTTCCGAATAGCTGGGTTTTTGTCCATTGAAGAGTGCCTGCTGTACTTCTGCACGACGCTTCAGCAATTCCTGGCGACGTCCGTTGAATTGTCGATGCAGCTGAACAATAAATTTTTGGGCCTCTTCAGAGAGGATTTCGGCAAAACCCTCGTGCATAGGGCCTTGGATCTGAATTCCATCAGGCATGGTTCTCCAACGGTGTCAAGGTTCTTCAATTAGACAAGTGGCCAGACCACCTAGCCACTTGTCAGTCATAAATTTTAACAATTTACCAATGAATGAAATAGATTCCAGCCAAAGTTTGTTGCTGAAGGGGAAGAATTGAATTTTAGGCATCATTCTTTCAGAAGCCTTAACTTTAGGGAAATTGACCATTCCTTGGCTCAATCTCCGCATTGTCAGAATGTTCCGAATTGCAAGCGCCTGCTAGGCAGGATAGTCTCAATTCGGAGTAACAGAGAAAATACTGCGAGACGAGGATTGCATGAGACGCACGATCTTAGTGTTGTTGCTCGTGGTCCTGTCTGCGCCGGTATTTGCTCAGGATGAGCTACATCTTCGGAGAACTAATTCCCTCATTCAGCAAGTGATTCGCGGAGAGCGAGGAGAGTATCCCCTTTCGGAGTACCGCCCACAGGAAGTGCAGCGCAGTGGAGAGATGGTCAATCAGTTGACCCAGGACCCTTTCGAGTACCGACGTACATTCAGCAAAAAGTTCCGCCACAGACAACGTTACATCGGTTTCAGTGGCCCAATTGTCGGAGAGGAACGCAGCGCTCCCTACTATGGGACTAGTCTGCAAAAACAGGTGAATCCAGCGCCGATAGCACGGATCAATCGCAATACTGCTCGACGAATTCGTGAATCCAACCTTATGGTTCAACAACTCATTCGGGAACGGCAATGAGCCTAGTGCGGCAGTTCATTATGTTGTTGCTGTTGGCAAGTCAGGTGGCCTGTAGTGGATCCCCTCGACCAAGTCCGCCCTATCGTCAGGAGGTTTTGGCTCCGGCTTGTTTACAGGAGGAGACGTATGGCGAAACCATGCGTTGTGATGATAACGTCCAAGCCAAGATCCAGAAAGAAGCCAACCAGTCTCTTGGGAAAGTTGAGCAGTTAAACGTGCGCCGGCTTCACCAGAACCGAACCAGTCAGTGGGGTTCACCAAGCGCTCAGGAGGTTCGCAATCAAATGAAGATTGGTCATGCCTTTGAAATCGAAACTGAACGAGCTGCTCAGGCCTTCACAGAGAACTGTGGTAGCTATCGCGTAGATCTGGGCTTGCTCGTCTGTATCCCAGCACCTCCTAACTGACATGCCCACTCCCACCGATGGTCTGCAACTGGCCTTGGCGGACCTCCTCCCCGGGACATTCCCCCTTGGTTCCCTGCAAGCACGACGAACCCTCCCCACAAGTTCCAGAATTGGCTCTCATCGAAGCCGCTTTCAGGGACGGGGGATGGAATTTGACGAGGTTCGACTCTATCAGGCAGGAGACGATGTCCGCCTGATCGACTGGCTGGTCACAGCACGAACTGGTCGAGCCCACACCAAACTCTTCCGTGAAGAACGTGAGCAACCCAACTTTCTTTTGTTGGACTGTTCCCCCTCCATGTTTTTTGCCACTCAAGGACAACTTAAGGTTCGACTGGCTGCTTGTCTGGCGGCGCAGCTGGCTTGGCGGGCTCTGAAAAATCAGGACCGGGTTGCACTTTGGTTTGCTGGGGCACGAACTCATCATGAGGCTGCACCTAAGGAACATCGTCCGGCGCTGCTGCAGATGCTCGGCAAATTGGTGGAAGCCTATCAACAGGAGCTACTGGGATTGCAGGAAGAGGGATTTATTTCTGTTGATCCGTCACCACTATTAAAGCTGTTGGAACGCTTCAATCGTATTCAGCGTCCAGGTAACGTAATCTGGCTCTTCAGTGATTTTCAGCAATTTGGGGAAGAGGAGTGGAAACTCTGTCGACGACTGGTTCGACATTGTGAGTTACGACCAGTTTGTCTTTTGGATCCCTTAGAGCAACAGATGCCCTGGCGAGGGGAGGTTCTTTTTCAGCAAGGCGCAACGCACCTAACCCTAGATTGGGGTGAGTCAAGAGAAAAGGAGTTTCAAAGACAGTTCAAAGCGTGGCAGCATGGTCTTCAAGAGAAATTTCGCCAGTTGAATCGACCCATCTACTGGATGCAAACAACTGACGAGAGAGCTAACTTTCAGACGTCGATATCATCCACTGCATCGTTGTAGCTCATCCTTCCCAGCAGCAGTCCGGCTCCAACCAGAGCGGTGGAGAGGATGCTTCCGTTGGTCACCACATAAGAAATCAAGATAAACCCTCCGAGTACGGAGTAGCGCACGAAGCGATTACTTTTCAATTGAAAGATGAATTCTTCCATCTGGATCTCTATGAGCTAAGGATTGGGTTAGATTTTACGGAATATGACCGAAGCATTTGTCCCGCCGAAGCCAAAGGCGTTCGACATGACGTGTGTTATCTGACGTTCACGAGCCACGTTTGGGGTGATGTCTAGATCACATTCCGGGTCCAGATTTTCGACATTGATCGTAGGAGGTACAAGGCCTTGTACCATGGCTTTGATAGAGAAAACTGCCTCAATTGCCGCCGCAGCTCCCAGTAGATGCCCAGTCATGGACTTGGTGGAACTGATGGAAATATGCTTTGCGGTGTCTTCTCCAAGCGCCAGCTTGAGCGCTCGCAATTCGTTAAGATCTCCTGCCGGGGTTGAGGTGCCATGAGCGTTGATGTAGTCTAGATCCTCTGAGTTCATCTTCGCATCCTTGAGGGCTAGTTTTATAGCTCGAGCTGGACCTTCCATGGAAGGGGCAGTGATGTGATGGGCATCCGAACTGACTCCATACCCAATAATCTCACAGTAGATCCGAGCTCCTCTGGCTTTCGCAAATTCATAATCTTCGAGAATCAGCATTGCTCCTCCCTCCGAAAGAACAAAGCCATCTCGATCTTGATCGTAAGGACGACTCGCCCGTTCTGGGTCATCATTGCGTGTGCTGAGTGCTCTCATCGCCGCAAAACCTCCGACACCCAGTGGAGTCACAGCAGATTCACTGCCTCCTGCCAACATGATTTTCGCATCTCCACGTTCAATGATGCGCGCTGCAGTACCAATCGCATGATTGGAGGAGGTACAGGCCGAAACTGAACAAGCGTTATAGTTGCGAGCCTTGAAAACCATTGAGACCTGACCTGGGGCCAGATTAACAAGAGTCATTGGAATGAAGAAGGGAGAAATCCGTTTTGGTCCTCCCTCTTCCACCAACAGCGTATGCCGCTCGATGTTGCCCAATCCCCCGATTCCTACTCCCATTGAGACACCAGTTTCTTCTTCCAACTCTTCGGTGATCTCCAAGTTAGCGTCTTGGAGAGCCTCCGCTGCCGCACCAACTGCATAGAGAATGAAGAGTTCCATCTTACGAGCTTCTTTAGTAGAGACAATGTCAGGAACTTGGTAGTTCCGTACTTCCCCAGCAATTTGAGTTCGGAACTCCGAAGCATCAAAATGTGTGATTGGACCAATGCCTGACTTTCCAGAGGAACAGGCACTCCAAGCTTCTGCCACGCTGTTTCCAAGTGGACTGACGCAACCAAGACCGGTCACGACGATTCGACGACGATCGCTCATGAGAGTGTGATAGGAGAAAGGGAGAGGGGATCAGCCAGTAGCGGATCGGATGAAGTCAACAGCTGACTGGACGGTGGTGATTTTTTCGGAGGCATCATCTGGGATGTCGATGCTGAATTCTTCTTCCAGCGCCATGACCAGTTCAACGGTGTCCAGTGAGTCTGCGTCTAGGTCGTCAATGAAGTGGGATTCTAAATTGATCTCAGACTCATCTTTGCCAAGTTGCTCGCTGATGATCTTCGTGACCTTTGATACGATTTCATCCATGTTGTGATCCTTTTCCAGTGTAAAACCAAAGATTAGGCGACCAGAGGCATTTCCTGCTTGGGAGGTCCTTCTAGCCACGGAGAATTCCCGCAACTAGTGCGAGTTTGTTTCCTCAAATTCGGCTTAAATGTCAATTTTTTTGCGGACGTCCTAGTAGAGTCCACCATTCACATGCAGTGTGGTGCCTGTGATGTAGGCCGCTTGATCAGACACTAAAAACCGTACCGCCCAAGCGATCTCCTGAGCACTTCCCATCCGCCCAAGAGGTACCTGACTGAGGATGGCTTCCTTTTGTTTTTCATTTAACTCCTCCGTCATGTCTGTTTCAATGAATCCTGGAGAGATGGTATTGACTGTGATGTTGCGCCCTCCAAGTTCCTTGGCCAATGACTTTGTAAAACCGATCAATCCAGCCTTGGTTGTGCTGTAGTTTACCTGACCCGGATTACCTGTGGAACCAATCACCGAGCCAATATTGACAATGCGGCCAAAGCGCTGCTTGACCATGTGACGGATGAGACTGCGGGTGATGTAGTAGACACCGTTCAAATTGACTCCCAGTACCTGCTCCCACTCTTCTGGCTTCATCCGCATGAAGAGGTTATCCTTGGTGATACCGGCGTTGTTCACCAGGATATCGATTCCCCCCGTAAGTTTGAGAGCCTCTTCAGCTAGATTGTCAGCGGTCTCTCGATCAGCAACATCTCCTAGAAGACTCCACCCTTCCCCATTGGCTGCCTTGATTTCTGTGAGAACAGCAGAGCCACGTTCTGGATTTTGGTTGATAATGATGACACTTGCTCCAGCCTGGGCCAACTCTAGCGCTATTTCGCGCCCAATTCCGCGTCCAGCACCGGTCACCAGCGCACGTTTGCCAGTCAAATCCGTCATTACCTTACCTTGAAATAGAGGATCAAAGTGATCACAAAAAGCCAGATGGAGCGCAAATGAAAATGCCAGACCACTCGGCTATTGACTTCTTGAGGAGTGAGCAGCTTGTTATCTTCTGGAACAGAGCGCACTCCAAGTTTTTCCAGCATCATCAACCAGACTGACTTCACTTTTGGAGCTTCCGGATGATAGGTCCAAAGTTGCTGCAGATGATGATGATAGGGAGATTTCAGAAAGAAGCGATAAGTTTCCGCAAAATCCCGACCCCGCAAACTCAACATTGCTCGAAAAAACCCTCGCTGAATGATTGTTGAGAGAGCAGAGAAAACAAACAGCCCTCCTACAATTGGCAGGAATAACTCAGCTTTCACAAAGATGAACATTGCTGAAACAACACTTCCCAGCGCCAGTGCTCCAAGGTCACCCATATAAATCTGGGCTGGAGGTGCGTTGTACTTCAAAAAGGCAAAACCTGCGCTGATAATGGCAGCAGCAAGCACAGCCAATTCTTTAATATCATGAGAAAGATGAGGAATTTTTAGCTTTGTGGCAAAGTCTAAATCTCCTCCAATATAGGCCACGGCTCCTACGAAGAGCGTACAGGTCATCAATGGTACAGTAGCCAGTGTGTCCATCCCATCTGTCAAGTTGACAGCATTAGCGCCACCAACAATGACCAGTAGCATGAAAGGAATGAACAGATACTTTGGCAGATACGGATACCATTCGTCGATAGGTACAAAAGGCACAACGAGATGTCCATCAATATCGACGTATAAGTAAAGCCCCAAGACAACTAGCAGAGCCACTGCAAATTCAGCAGCCAACCTGCCCTTGCCACTGATGCCATCAGCCTTGTCACTGTAGCTCTTGCGGGCCTCTTCCCCTCTCTCAATGCGACGTTTGTGAAAGACCTTGGCCAAATCATCCAGCGCACCAATCAGCCCGAAAGATAGCATGATCAGGAGCAGGGCGATGATGTACTGATTCAGGGTCGTCCACAGTAGCGAAGAAATCAGGATGCCTACGATCAACACACCACCTCCCATAATTGGGGTCGCTCCAGTGTACGGTCCTGTCTGTCTGCTAGCAGCTGTGAAATCAGAGGTGATTCCATGACGCCGAAAAAGCTGTATCGTCATCGGCATCAGCCAAGTGATGATCAGATAAGCTGTCAAGAACGTCATCCCCCCACGGAAGGAAACAGACTTGAAAATCTGATAAGGTAACAAGGAATAGAGCAGGCTAGCGAGCAAAAGAGGATCCTAGGGAGGATTAGGGTATGACTCAAATGGTCATCAGTTCTTTTTCCTTGGCAGTCATTAATTCGCTCACTAAGTTGATGTGCTCATCCGTGAGCTTCTGGATGTCTGCCTGGGCGCCCTTCTCTTCATCCTGAGAGATGAGCTTGTCTTTTTCCATCTTTTTCAAGGTGTCGTTACCTTCCCGACGCACATTGCGTAAGGCTACTTTGACTTCTTCACCAATTTTCTTGGTCTGTTTGACTCGTTCCTTACGTCGCTCTTCCGTGAAGGGAGGCAACAGTGCTCTGATCACGTTGCCATCATTGGATAAGCTGAAACCGAGGTTTGCTGCTTGAAGCGTTCGCTCAATCTCCTTGATCATGTTTTTTTCCCAAGGATTGATCATCAGCAGTTGAGGTTCTGGCGCAGAAACAGAGGCAACTTGTGTAATCGGAGTTGGAGACCCGTAGTAGTCAACCTTCTCGTTCTCAAGCATAGCTGGGGTAACCCGGCCCGCATGAATGTTGTTGAACTCTTGTCTCAGGTTGTTCAGCGTACTATCCATTTTTCGGCGAACTGTCTCTTGAACTTCTTCGATCGTCTCAGCTTGCATGATGTGTCTCTCAGCTAATCAGGGTGCCAATAGGTTCACCACAAACTGCCCTTAGGATGGAGTCAGAGGCATTGATATCGAGAACCATGATTGGCAAATCATTGTCTTTACAGAAGGCAATCGCTGTGGAGTCCATGACCTTTAGATTCCGTTTGAGGACCTCAGCATAATCGAGCTGTTCAAAACGGACAGCATCGGCATGGAGCATTGGATCTTTGTCATAGACACCATCAGTCTTGGTGGCCTTGATCACAATCTCTGCACTGATTTCAGATGCCCGTAGCACTGCGGCTGTATCTGTTGTGAAGAACGGGTTCCCAGTTCCTGCTGCAAAGATAACTACCCGTGACTTCTCCAAATGCCGGTCAGCCCGACGCTTGATGTAGGGCTCAGCTACAGCACGTATATCAATGGCAGACATTACCCGAGTGGTGACTCCACGTTGCTCTAAAACTTCTTGCAGGCAGATGCTGTTGATCACGGTGGCCATCATTCCCATGTGATCACCAGCGACTCGGCCAATGTGCCCCTCAGCAGAGCGGGCACCTCGAAAAATGTTTCCACCCCCTACCACGACTCCTACCGCAACTCCCAGATCGTGAACCTTGGAGATGTTTTCAGCGATGGTTTGAACCACTTCATAGTCGAAACCAAAGCCTTTGGTTCCTCCAAGAGTTTCCCCACTGAGTTTGAGAAGAATTCTCTGATAGGAAGGTTGCAAACGTCCTCAGAAGTTGAATTTGGCAAAGCTGTCGAATCGAAGTTCCACTCCCAGTTCCTTGGCTTTGTCATCTACCAATTGCTGAACAGTACGCTGGGGATCTTTGACGAAGGGCTGGGAACTGACGCAGATCTCTTTCAGGAACTTCTGAATCCGTCCGCTGACCATTTTCTCAATAATGTTGTCTGGCTTGCCAGATTCACGAGCTTGTGCAACGAAGACTTCCTTTTCCTTGTCCAGCACAGATTGGTCTACTTGCTCTGGAAGAACCGCTTCTGCAGGAGTTGCGGCAATGTGCATTGCGATGTCTCTGGCCAAAGATGTCAACGGGTCTTTATCTGCTGCACCGTTGGTTGCGATTGGGACAAGCACTCCAATTTTTCCAGTCATGTGAATGTAGGAGCCGATCACGCCTTCGTCTAGTTCGAATCGCTTCGCTTCCGCAAACTGGATGTTTTCCCCGAGTTCAGCGACACTTTGGGTCAGCAGGTCCTGAATGGTTCCAGATCCGTCAACCAAAGTTTGACTTGGGACCTCTATGTCTCCTTGAGTAGCCACCTGACTACAGATGGTTTGCAGTAGATTTTGAAAACGTTCGTTCTTGGCAACAAAATCTGTTTCACAGGACAGCTTGACGAGACTCGCAGTTCTTAGATCGTCACTAATGTAAGCTGCGATGGCACCGTCATTGGTTTCTCTCGAAGATTTCTTGATCGCCTTGGCTTGCCCACGCTTACGCAGAAAATCTTTGGCAGCTTCCATGTCTCCGTTGGTTTCAACGAGAGCTTTTTTGCAATCCATCATTGGCACGCCAGTCAGTTCTCGCAATTCCTTGACGGCGGCAGCAGTGATCTCAGCCATGATTCTTTTTCTCCTTCGCTGATTCGTTTATTCAGGGGTGGCAGGGGTGTCGGTCACTTCGTTGCCTGCAGAGTCACTTTTCATTTCAGGCTCACTCTCTGCTGGAGCAGGGGCAGCCTGGCTGATCTCAGCTGGAGTTCCACTGTCAGCGGTAGAGATGCTCGCTCGACTCGTCCGTCCTTCTAAAATGCCAGTTGCAATAACACTGGCAAAGAGTCGTACAGCTTTCGGGGAGTCATCATTGCCCGGAATTGGAACAGTGACATCTTTTGGATCACTGTTAGTATCTGCAATTGCAATGATGGGAATCCCTAGTTTGTTAGCTTCCCGAATTGCCAGATGCTCTCTACGACAATCCACAACGAAGATTAGATCAGGAAGCCCACGCATAGTCTTCACACCACCCAAAGACTGGTCCAATTTCTCACGCTTACGTTCGATACGGAGAGCTTCTTTTTTGATGATGCCTTCGTAAGTGTCGTCTTTTCCTGCCAACTCTTCAAATTCCTTCAATCGGCTAATCGACTGTTTGACGGTAGAGAAGTTGGTCAGCATTCCACCGAGCCAGCGGAAGTTGATATAATTTGCTCCGCAACGGTCGGCTTCTTCTTGAATGATGTTTTGAATCTGGGGCTTTGTACCAACGAAGAGGAAGTTGCGACCCTCTGAAGCCGTTGTTTTGGCATACTCGTAGGCCACTTTGAGTTGCTTGAGGCTTTGGCGCAGATCGATGATATGAATGCCACTCTTGACTCCATAGATGTAGGGAGCCATGTTGGGATTCCAGCGCTTGGTCTGGTGTCCAAAGTGAACGCCGGCTTCCAGAAATTGCCGCATTGAAATGACAGCCATGATGTCTCCGTGATTGATGATGACTTGTTACGCGAATACCTGCCTGAATCAGGTCAGGGAAAGAGGATCAAAATTCACCCAGACAAAGGGTGGAATGAAAAATAAAACCTCACTTTTTAAGGAAATTTAACCATTTGTGCAAGTTCCTTTTCAGGCATTGCTTAGGAACTTTTGCTCTGCTTGTTTGGGTTCTGATAGGATTCACCCTGACTTGGATAATCCAAACTGCGCACGTCATCAACCCATTCATTCACTGCTGCCAAGGCGATCTGTCGAAGTTGGGCGTACTGGCGAACAAAAGAGGGCATCCTACCGTGGGTCATTCCTAGCAAATCGTGCAGCACCAGCACTTGAGCATCAACTCCTAGTCCTGAACCAATTCCAATTGTCAACATGTCCACAGATCGAGTAATTAGCTCAGCGACCTCATCCACTACGCACTCCAAAACAATCGCAAAGCAACCAGCGTCTTGCAGACGTTGCGCTTCCTCTAGAAGTCGCTGCTGATCAGGCAAGGTTTTACCATCAATCTTATAGCCACTTAAGCGGACTGACTGGGGCTGAAAGCCGATGTGTCCACAGACAGGAACTCCCAACGGAGTCAGGTGCCGGATAGTAGTCAGAATCTCGGAGGTAGCTCCTTCCATCTTGAGAGCACCGGCTCCACTGTCCTTAAAGACCCTAATAGACTGCTCCACATTGAGGGCTATATCCGCTTGCAGACTACCAAAGGGCATATCTGCGAGCACCAGTTTGGTTGGCGCACAACGTGTCACGATCCTAGCGTGGTAGATGATCTCTTCCAAGGTCACAGGTAGTGTTGAATTGTGACCCTGTACCATCAATCCCAGTGTGTCTCCAACGAGGATCATGTCGACTGGAGATTCATCCAGCATAGTAGCGTGAAAAGCATCATAGCCAGTGAGGCAGGTGAGTTTCTCCTGACCCTTACGACGCAGCAGTTTTGGAATCAAGATTTGTTTCATTATTCTCCTGAATTTGCTTCTCCTGGATGGTCTCGGAATTCTCCGAATAGATTTCCACCTTCCGGATCAACCTGCATGACCTCAATTCCAAGTTGGGTACCCTTGGGACGAGAACCCGGTAGCTGACAGACTAGGCCTAGATCTTCCAACTCGATTTCGACCCGCTGATTCAACTCACGGCGGACACGTGCCGCAAACACTTGCCCCAGATGCTGTCCTACATAGCGCAATTTCCAGTAACGCTCAATTTCTCGTTCAGTTCGAGCATAGGAACGCTGGCGCAACTCAATTTCAGATGCCCAACCCATCAGCTGCTGCTCGCTAAAAAATGCTTGCTGATACTGCAGGGCGTGTCGGAGTTGCCATTGACAGAGGAGATCCACAAAGCGCCGAATTGGGGAGGTAACCTGCATGTATACCGAACAGCCCAACCCCGAGTGAGTACCTGGATTGACTGCTAGACGGGCCCCTTCGATGTTGACATGGTCCATTGTCAGTTTTTCACCTTCTGTAGGCTCTTGTGTGATCTCGTAAGGGGCCTGGGTACGAAAGATGCCAGGTAGGCGAGCCCGTTCAAGCTGCTCTCCAGCGAGTTGATTGATAAGAATCGCCAATTCCTGCACGAGACTGTTCGCTGGACTTTCCCTATCTCGTTCAAGCACACGAATATTTTCTGGGTTTGTAATGTCTAATTCAAACTCCTTACGCTCTATGTCCAAGGCTCCATTTGCGAGCCGCAGCTTGCGTTGAGCATCGCAACAGTTAAACAGCATTCCCCAGAAAGAATCCTGCTGCACGACAAACGAGTCAACTTCCTCGTAAGTTAAATTCTGTTGCACAACGATTTGCTCATGCTCGATGCCATGAAGTAGGCAAGTGCCATCCAGAAACAACTGCAAATGGAAGCTCATCACCGTTTTGGGAATGCCAGCTCGAAGAGAAAA
Source organism: SAR324 cluster bacterium (assembly GCA_029245725.1). Lineage (NCBI taxonomy): Bacteria > Deltaproteobacteria > SAR324 cluster bacterium. The sequence goes on from JAQWOT010000090.1 coordinate 15,600, forward strand.
ATAATCATTGGCCAGGACCTCCGGAAACATCGGGTAAGTATCCTCAACGGTGTAGACCGAGGAGATTCTTTGTGCTGCCAATGAAAACAGGGAGTCTTCCGGATCAATATGCTGGGTGAGATCAGCTATGTGAACACTTAGTTCGATGCTGCGTTCTGTCCAGCTTTTTACTGAGATCGCATCATCGTAGTCCTTGGTTTTGGCCGCATCGACAGTGAAGACAGGGCGTTCGTCCGGTAGGCTTGAAAAATTGACCTGGACTCCTTGTTGCAGCATGTCAGCTGCCTGCAGCACTTTCTCTGGAAAATCCAAAGCGACCTGAGCCTTGCGTAGTTGCAGCTCCCCCCAACGAACCGGTTGTCCCGCTTTCTGGAGCAAGCGACGAAGTTGTTGTTCATCGGCTTGCTCGTGGCTGGCACCCAAACCGATCCAGGTAGCCAACTCCTTCCAATATCCTGAATCCCTGCCAAAGAATAGTAGGGATCTCAACTGCTCCAGCCAATCTTGTTGAGCCTGAGTTTGTTTTCCAGGACTTGGCCATTTACCCAATTCCAACTCTTCAATCCACTTACGAACATTTGCTTCTCGTTGCTGGCGGGCCAGTTCACGCTCTCGTTTTTGATGAAGTTGTTGCTGCTCTTCCTCAGTCAGTGGTGTGTAAGTGTTCTGGCGATTGCGACGAAACCAGTCTGCCGTATTCTGCAACGCCAGCAACAGAGCAACTTGATTAGCCAGCGCTTCCGGTTCTTCCAGAAAATCTTGAGCGATCTCATCTAGAGTCAACTCAGCGTTTGGTTCGACCAAGGCATGAATGGTAGGCAGATCAATTTGTGCAGCCAGACCTTCTGCTTCCTCCAAGATGCGGGTGAGTTGCTGAAGAGCTCCACCCTCTGCTATCTGCTGACTGGGTTGGGACCAAAGAATTCGGTTTGTTGGCAGAAATTGTTCGCGACCCAAAACAGGCTGCACTATAAGTCGATTCTTCTGAAGTGCTCGGACCCATCCAAATTCCAGTCGGCTGTCTCGGTGATAGGCGCAATAATGATTAATGAGACGATCAGGTTCCATGAAGAAGAATTTTTGGGATCAGGCGATATTGGGCCCATTGTCGGGCGAATGGGGAGCGTTTTGCTCAATAAGGCGAATGGCACGGGTGTGCTCGGATGCAGGAACCATAACTTTGACAGTTTGACTGCCCAGGGGATGCACTAGAATACTGGCATTGTGTCTGTTAAGTAGGTTCACTGGAATGCCATGCTCTTCCAAGAGAGCTTTCACTAGGTCTGCTTGGGGTAAAAAATTAGTTTCCAGAACCAATTGAAGGCTAGGGACCGCGTTTGAAGGTTCTTCCGCTTTCTGTTTGCGCTGTCGGTATGAATTAAGATCAACCACCTTGGAGTCAGGATGGTTGTGTGGATTAAAGAAAGTGTGCTCCCAGGGTTTCCAAAGAGTTAATGCACCGGCAAGCGCCCCAACGACAACCAGTAAACTCAGGAAGTCACGAAAAGGTATGTTGATCAGAAGCAGCAGAAAAGCTCCCCCAATGCAGCACCAGAGTTTGGTGGGGCTGTCAGGCCAATAGCAACTTGCCCTCAATAACCGAAGTTTTTGGGCTGTTGCACTGAAAAGCTTGCCTCCAAATTGGGAGAAGTTAGTTGAATGCATGATTTGCGTACATGGAATTAGAAAGTTCATACAATGCCCCACCAATTTCTCAAGTGCGAGAGCTTTTCTGAGGAGACCACCACATAATTACCTGCTTTAAAATTGGTTTTCAACAACGAGAAAGGTTTTAAGTGCAAGCATATCAATCATCGGATTTTCACTAATTTTCAGAATTTCTAGGAAGATTCATTGTTATTCGCCAATTATTTCTGCCAAAATCAATATCTTCTGTGCAACCTGACTTTGGAGCCTTCATGAAATTCCGTCTCCTGTTGATGCTGCCCTTCGTCTTGATTCCTAGTTTTGCAATCTCGGAATCAGCCCCAAGTGAAGCACAGTTGGTGCTGCTAAGGGAAGAATACAATACAATGCGGCAGATGCGCTATCGTCTTAAGGAATTGCTAGAACAACAGGAATTTGCGGACAAACTAAATCAAGCAGATGATATTTTTGCAGATTTTCAGCAACTTGAACAGTGGCTTGCACAGTTGGACGAAAATCCAGAATCCTTGTCAGAAGTGATGGAAATGCTGGAAGAGTTTGAACAACGTCTAGCCGAACTCTTGGAACAGCAACAGGCTATGGCCGAATTCCTTCCCACTCCTCCAGAGCAGTCCAATCAGCCAGCAGAAGAAATGGAACTCTCTTCGTTGATGGAACAAGTGCGCCAACTCCTCCAAGAAAACAAGCAAGCAGAAGCGCAAGAACTACTAAACCAGATGCTCTCAGCATTTCAGCAGCAGCAAGAACAGCTTCAGCAGAGTACCTCTCAGTACTATGATGAAAAATACTCTGAAATGATGGAACAGTTCAATCAACTACAGCAACAACTAGCTGAGGCCCTGCGTCAGGAGTCGAAGTTGAGGGAGCAATTGGAAGAGATGATGCGCCAGCAACAAAGCTCCCAGATGAGTCAAGGTCCTACCCCACAGGACCTGCAGCAGCAGCAGCAGCAGATTTCTGAAATGATTGAGCAAATGCAGAAAATGCTGGAGAAAATGACGAATGGTCAACTCTCAATGGACGAATTGGCCCAGATGCTTGCGAATGCACAACAATCTTCCGAAGAAGCCTCTCAAATGCTGGGAGGTAATCAGCCCAGAGACCAGCCTGGTCAGCAACCTGGTCAGCAACCCGGAAAAGAACAGGGGCCTGGTTTTGGTTCTGGAAGCAGACCCAGAATAGCGATGCCTCTCGTGCAACAGACCGAACAATATTTACAGCAGATGCAGGGACGTATGCAGCAGATGCAAGGACAGATGCAACAACTTGCGCGTTCTGGACAACGAATGGCGAACCGCTCTCAAGGTCAGCAGGAAGGACAGTATTGGAGTGAGAAAGGCATCAAGCCACTCAAGTTCGACTATGAATTTCAAGCTTCCCCAGAGTACCGCCAGGCCGTTCAATCAGCTAACCAACAGGAAGCATCACCCACCCCACGTCAGCAGGAATATCTTCGTGAATTGATCCGCTAGCCTGGCTTCTCCTCAATTTCTATGAGTCGTTCGCGAACAATCCCGTAGAATCTTGTCGGCTCTGTTGAACCATCATAGCGCCAACCCATGTGGATTTGACATCCTGAGCAATACTGAACCGTCCAAGCATAACCAGCAAACCATGTGTCCTTCCATACTGAGGGGGAACCATCTCGTAGGTTCTGACACCAACTGAAGGTAAGAATTTCAAAGAGCAGTCCATCAGGATTCGCGAAGTAGTGATTGGGACTGTCTCCCTGAATCACCAGCAGGCAACTAGCATCACTGACTGGAGTGTGGCAGTTGGCACAAACATAGCGCGAGGGGCTGGCCTTTTCTTGTTGCTGGCCTTCTGCTTTTTGAGTTTCTTCTGGTAGTAAGCCGGGTTGTACGAAGAGCATCGGGATTTGATTTACTTTGGGCGACCCTTCCAAAGTTGCTGTAGCAAGGTCATTCTGCTGTCATCCGTCTTGCTTTCGCCCATTCCTACTAATGGCTTGATGGGATTTGAACTCTGCTTTGCTACAGGTGAAGTTTCTGTCGACTCTGCAACGTGGAAGTGCACATCTCGTTGAGGAAACGGAATGACAATACCTAACTCTCGGAACCGCTCATCGATCTGGAGCCGAATCTCCGTCTCGGAAATCAGCCCGAAATCCAAAGTCGTATGATAGTATAGCCGAAACATTAGAGCGCTGTCTCCAAAATCTACAAAATGTACGACTGGAGTTGGTACAGCGAGTACTTTTGGATGCTGTTCTGCCATCGCCAACATCTCTTTGTGAATCAATTCAGGCTCAGTTCCATAGGCAACCCCGATATTGATAGTACGACGGACTCGTGGATCTTTGTAGGACCAGTTTGTGACAGTCTGACTGATGAATTCTGAGTTTGGTATAATCAATGAGGCATTATCATAGGTTTGTACCAACGTTGAACGAACGTTGATTTTTTTAACAACTCCCCAGATCCCATTGATCTCAACAACGTTTCCTACCTGAATCGGTCGTTCGAACAGCAGAATCAGCCCACTGACAAAGTTATTGAAGATATTCTGTAGACCAAAACCCAAGCCGATACCCACCGCTCCAAAGGCAACCACCAAAGAGGCACTATTCACACCCAAAGCCCCCAAGCCGAATAGCAGCCCAATCCCCCAGATGGCATAAGCTCCAATACTGGCTACAGACTCTTGAGTACCCTCTTCGATGTGGCTGTGTGCCATCAGCCGTTGCTTGAACAGGTAGCGCCAAAGGAGTACAAACACTCGGGTGATCAGCAAGATCAAGAAGGCGTAGACAAAGCCGATCAGGCTCAATTCCAGGCTACCTACTGTCAATGGTTGACGGATCGCCTCCCAAGTGTGCAGGAGTACTTCTTTCTCAGCACCCCAGGCCAACAAAAGACCTAGACCAATCAATCCTGCTCCGAACAACCAAGCGATTCTTCCAATCAGCCAATTGGTGGACTGTTGTCCCAGGGTTTGAACATCAACTTCCAGTATGTCGGTTTGGAGGGGTTGTGCATCCAAACGGGCATCCCATTCCTGAAGACATTTCCAGCAAAGGAAGCCCCAGAATAGGACAATCCCTGTCTTGCTCAGAGAAACTGACCAGTAGAGACTGAGGTAAGAATAGCCAGCTAGTTCTAAAAGTAACCCACCTCCAATAATTAGGGTTGGGAGTGAACCCAGGACCAGGCTCAAGGTAGTCTGCCTGAGAACAGGCCAGTGATCTTGAAGCTGAACCCAGCGGCGCAGTTGACGTCCCAGATCAACGCTCAAAACCAGCACTCCGATACCGAGTACTAATCTGCCAATGAGAAGCATCACACTGTTGCTACCCAGCAACTGTTGCAACAGCAAATAGCTCAGACCCAGACTACGAGCCCAGCGGAGGAGGCAATGTGCAGCCAAACGAACTGGTACAAAATTATTATCATCGAATCGCTCTAGTGCTCGTACGCACCAGAACACCAAAATCCATAGCAGCAGCATGTTGCGAAAGAGCACCAGCAATGGATTGAGATTTGCCAGGATCATGCTCTTTTCACACGCCCACAATAGATTGATTGCGCCGATTGGCATCAGCGACTGTAACAGTAAGTGTAAGGTCCAGTTTTGCCAGATGGGCAGATCAGTTTCTTTGAGCCATTCTAGGAGGTTGTGCTTGGCTTTTCGCAAGAGGATCAGGCCAATCACGAACAGGAATGGGAAGGTAACCAGCAAAAACCGATAGCCTTCCCACAATCCTCGGATGCCCAATTGAATTTCTGCAGGTTGGCTCCAGCGACCCACAAGTCGCAGGAATCGTTCTAATTCAGTAGCGATTTCAGTTAGCCCAAGCTTGGCCAGTGAAATCTCCTGCTTTTCAAAGAGCATTTCTTGACGGCGTTCTTCCAGGCGCCTCTGAAGTTGTTCCAATAATTCTTTGTTCTCATCCCGAGCCGCTTGTAGACGAGTAATCTCCTCTTTTTTGATCGTAAGTATTTGATCGAGATTTTTCCGGTTGTTTTGTTGCGTCAGAATAATCTCGTCGACGAGTATCAGTAGCGAGTTGGGAATACTGGCCTGAGGCAGGCTTTTCAACTCGTTAACCTGTTGTTGATAGACTTCTTGGCGAACTTGTGCACGAAGTTGGCGTTCTTCCAGAGGTTGTATGGACTGGGCCCCCTGAGAGACGGCTGTTCCAAGCTCTTGAAGAGCCTGCTGTTGTCGAGCGATTCCCTGGCTCAACTCATCAATGGTCGTACTACTAACTAACAAAAGGTTACGCAGGGTAGAGGCCTGTAATCGATAAAGACTGAGTTGCTGTGCCAGTCTTTGAGTGTCCATCTGCGATTGACTGAGTTCACCATTCAGCCGATTGGTGATGCCATCCTCCGTCATTTGAGTCTGCTGGAAAGACTCCTGAAGCTTTGATTGATGCTGTAGATTCCCTTCCGTTTCAGAGGTTTGTTGTGCTTTGATGAGTGCTGGTGCTATTGATAGGAAACCAATCAATAACCAAAGACATACCCATGCAATGGGAAACGCCGACTGGCCAGTCGATCGGGTAGTCATTTGTAATTTTGAGGATTTGAATTCAATCTTGGTGAGCCAGACCCGAGAGTGCATGGGCTGGGAAAGTAGTCCGAGATTGAGGCAGAAGTAAGAAAATTACAACCAATTTTGCATTCTACGAAAACTTCCTGGGCTGGAGGATGGACTTTTGCAGCGATTGTGGGTATGAAACTGAGTGTTTTACCTTTTATCTATTTTTGATTCTGGAGAATTCATGCTGAATCCGACCCAAAAAGACATTCAGGATTTGCAAAAAGAGTTTGAAGACGATGCTCAGGAACGGGCCAAAGAAATCACTCAGAGTGAGCAACGCGATAGTGAACTGCTGAAAAAGAGAGAAGCTGGTGAGATCAGTGTCAGTCATGGAACCGACAATTATGTCAGCTTTTTGATGATTGGCCTTGCTCTATTTGTTTCGTTAATCCTGTTACTAACGACCTTTGGTACTCCCCACATCTGGTACTGATATATCAAGCTGGCTAGAGATGCTTGGTCGACAGACGCTGCTCGTATTTCTCATCGTCCTGTTGTTGTCATCTTGCCATAGTGGGCGATTCTACGACTGGTGCGTTAAGCGTGATTTTCCAAGAGTTTGTGAAAAGTATTTCTGAGTGGTTTGAATGCGTATTGGGATCCTCTGCGCAATTCCTGAAGAGTTGCGACATTTCTCTCCAAGTTCACTGCCTGTGGCTCGATTAGGAGGGAGAGATTATTTTCAAGGGAAGCATGGTTCCCATGAATTGACTTTGGTTGAATCTGGTATTGGTAAGGTCAACTCTGCTGTGGCCTCGACCATGCTAATCCAGCACTTCAACTGTGAACTACTAATTTTCTCTGGAGTTGCTGGTGGCTTGGATCCAAGCCTCAAGATTGGAGATCTGGTGATTGCGGAGGAATTATGGCAACACGACTATGGGACCATCATTGACCAAGAGTTGATCGCGCATCGAGCTGGTACTCTGCCAATGGGACTTCCAAAGGAAAATCCACCTTTCAGACTGGACGAGGAACTGAAGGTCAAGATCCAGCAAGCTCATCCTGATGCCTACTTTGGCAGGATCCTCTCTGGAGATACTTTTCTCAATTGTAAAGAAACCCGCCAACAACTCTTCGAAAAATTTCAAGCGCAGGTGATAGAAATGGAAGGCGCTGCTATTGCGCAGGTTGCCGAACAATTCGGTGTTCGATGTATGATCGTCCGAAGTTTGAGCGATCTTGCTGGAGAAGAAAGTATGGAAGACTTCCCCACCTTCCTGAAAGAGGCCGCTGCCAGGAGTTACCGTGTCGTGAACACCATCCTTGGAGTTTTGTAAGCTCTCTCCCAAGTTACATATTAAGAGATTTACTCATGTCCTTGCCGAATCATCTTGATTCGATTACTAGTTTTCTGGCGATGGAGGTCTTTGGACGCGCCCAGGAATTGGAAAAACAAGGACACAGCATTCTTCATCTAGAATTTGGAGAGCCAGACGTTTCACCGCCTTCGGTGGTTGGTCAGCGACTCCAACAGGTTGCTAATCAACATTTTGGTTACACCAACACCTGCGGTATTGCGGAGTTGCGTGAGGCAGTCGCTCAGCGGCATACTCGGCTTTACCAAACCCCAGTAAGACCAGAGCAGGTATTGATCTCGAATGGAACCTCCCCACTACTGTTCCTCGCTCTCCGTCTGATTGCCCCACCTGGTAGCGACATCTTGCTCACCGATCCGGGTTATGCTTGTTATGACAACCTGATCTTGATGGCAGGTCTAAACCCAGTGAGAGTACCCTTGCATCTTGAAGATGGATTCCAGCTGAAGCCAGAAGTGGTCCAGCAGTGCCTCACGAAAAATACCAGGGCGATTTTACTGAACTCCCCCATGAATCCAACTGGAACAGTCCTAGACGAAGTTTCCATGCGTGCGATTGCAGAGCTTGGCTTGCCGGTTATCTCAGATGAAATTTACCTAGATCTAAGTTACGACGCAGCACCACTTTCGTATTTACGATTCTCAGAGAATGCCTTGATCCTTCATGGACTTTCAAAATCCTACGGGATGACAGGCTGGCGGATGGGGTATTTGATTCTACCCGACGAATGGATGCCGACGGCAATCCGGATGCACCAAAACCTGATGATTTCAGCGAACACCTTGATGCAGGAGGTGGCACTGGCTGTGCTGCAGGATGATGGTGGAGCACTAGAGAGAAATCAGCAGGAGTTCCGGCAACGTCGAGATATGTTTCTGCAAACACTCCGCAACCATGGGCTGGACCCAGGCTATGATCCAAGCGGAGCATTTTACGTGTTTTTCCGCTATCAAAAGGCAATGCCGTCGCTAGAGATGGCAATGCAGATTCTGGAAAAAACTGGTGTCGCTTTAACTCCCGGTAGTGATTTTGGTCCTGGAGGTGAAGGATTTTTGCGCTTCAGCTATGCCAATGACCTCAGTGTGCTGACAGAAGCTGTGAGACGCCTGGCTCAGAGTGGACTACTGAGCGCATAGCGTCAAGGTAAGGGGAAAGTGCGGGAACCCAAGGTCCTCAGCTCTGAATATCTCGAGTACGTGAAATCAAGTGGGGACAAGTTTCCCAGGGTTGAAGAGGTTCATTGGATCTAGAGCCTGCTTGATCTGTCGCATCATCTCCACAGATTCTCCGTGCTCGGCACGCATGTAGTGAATCTTACCTATCCCGACACCATGCTCACCGGTGCAAGTCCCTCCCATTTTCAAGCCCGCTCAATCAACCGATCATTCAACTGCTGAAATTGCTTCAAATCTTCTACCCCGTTGGCTGGATCGATCAAGAAGAGTAGATAAAAATTTCCATCCCCCACATGACCAACAATGGGTACCATGAGGTTTGATGCGTCGATGTCAGCCCGAGTTTTTAGAATACACTCCGCTAGTCGAGAAAT
>JAQWOT010000091.1 GCA_029245725.1 SAR324 cluster bacterium
GGATCGTCGTCTGACAATCTCTTGAGCAGCGATGACTCATGAGTTTTCCTGTGACTTCATGCTGCTGGTGGCAATGAATCCTTTTCCCTGCAGATTCCACGGGAGTCCTGTGGAGAGTCAGCCCTGTCGCTTTTCCCCAAACCTGGTGCAAAAGTATCGCTCAAAAATTTCTGGACCTCTCCTTGACCAGATCGATCTTCACCTGCAGGTACCGATTGTTTACCCGAGTGTGGGGGATCAACGGCGCGGGGAATCCTCTGCTGTGATTCGACAACTTGTAAAGGAAGGAGGCCTAGTCCAGGAACAACAGTTCCTCGATAGTTCCACCCGATCCAATGCAGGGATGAGTCGTCGTGAACTGGGGGATTTTGCGACACCGTCACCTGCAGCCTTGAAATTACTGGAGCAAGCCATGCAGCGAATGCAACTCAGTGCCAGGGCCTATGATCGAATCCTCGAGGTAGCTCGCACGATTGCTGATCTCGTTGGAGTGGAGACAATTGATACACCTCATCTGGCGGAAGCTGTTCAGTACCGAGGATTGGATCGGCCCCTCCCTGTGTGAAGACAGTCCGCCCCAGTCTTCACAAAATCTACATATTCTCTCCCCAATTTCCCCACATTTTTCTCCTAAGCTTCAAGGCAAGTCATCTAGAAATGGATGCCCGGAACTCCTCAGAGGCACTCCTGTCTTCTTGAAAAAACGTCGGCAGGAACGCATCTTTGGCAAAATTGCTACTTTATTTACAATTCCGCATTATTTTTTCATGAATTATGCAGTTTATTGTTCAGCAGAAGAAGCAGGTTCTTTCTCATCCTGAAGAAAGTGGTTCTTCAGTAATAGCCTGAAAAAGATCGCAAGACCTACACAATAGTAGTTGACAAATTTGTTAGCACTTGCTCTCATAGAGTGCTAGTAATAAATTTTTCTACAAAAGAGGTAATGATGAAAAAAAGCAATGACTCAGCATGGAGTGAGTTTGTATTTGAGGATGAGACTTGGAAGGATGATAGCGCAAAGGAGCGCCAACATGCGCAAATTCAGGCAGCTGTGCAGAATTTTTTGAACAGAGGTAGAAAGATTGAGATCCTTCCTCCGCAGCCAGATCGCGAATCGCGAAATGTGCAAGCTGACCAATGGGGTGGGGCGTATGAAGAGTTTGATGATGTACTAACTAGTCTGAATTAGGCTGCGAGCTTGCTGAATTATCAAGAATCTGATGATTCAGCAGCCCAGTCAAGTGGACAGTGAACACCTGCCTAACTATTTAGAACCCCATGTAGAAACCGAAGAAAGTTCCAACGCCTCCGAGTTCCAGAGTCTTGTTACGAGATTCGACGGTGAGTGGGGCACGGATGTAGTACTGGGAAAGCATGACCCCATATTCTCCAGAAGGAAAGCGGACTCCCCATTTGTAGTAGTAGGGCTCTAGCACCTCACCAAAGACTACCGAGTAGTTGTTGGTCCCGTCACTCTCGACAAGATACTCTTCAACTTTACTCAGGTAGTTTCCAGTACCAACTCCGATAAATGGATAGAAGAAGCCGAAGCGGCCATAGAGGCTGAGGCCGTAGAGCAAACCTATGGTTTCTGTAGTGACACGGCTTCCATCATTAAATTGGTACTCTTGATTGTAATTTGGGAGTAAGAACACCCCGCTAGGTGGATCGTTCTGAGCAATACCTGAGAGCAGATCAATACTGAATCCGATACCCACGTAGCCATCAACTCGGTAATATTCGAAGGATATC
>JAQWOT010000092.1 GCA_029245725.1 SAR324 cluster bacterium
ATCGTAAAACACTTTGCTACAGCAAATCAAAAACGATGTTGGAAGTTTCTTTGAAACTGCTCATCCATAAGCTAAACAACCCTTAAGCTCCAACGCCCATGGTATTGCTCCAACTCAGCAAGAAGTTTTTGGTCAAAACAATTTCTTTTTTAAATACTCACTGCCTCGGTGTTAGCCTCCACTAGCAAATCCAAGAGTCACACTTGCGTATCGGAGGATTTGTCTCTCAACGGGGATTTTATACGATTCAAACTATCTGGCAGCAGCACGTCGATACCCTCCAGATAATCGACTTACCTAGCCATCTGATGGAATTTAGCAGGGTTGCCGAGCGCATCACAGGTGCCTTAGCAAATCTTGGTCATTAGGCCTTCCTTAAAGTGGTCGACACACTTTGGAGTACAAGTATCCTTTTGCCCTGGCACTTTGTTGGTGAGCAGGGACATTAGTGATGTAGTTGGGATCCACCCTTGTCAGCTTCGGTAGTAAGAACTTCTACTATGCGTCGCCAGACACTAACTTATAAAAGAAAAAATTTGACAGGACAATCCTATCAAAGTATGAATCAGGCTTTTCATTAATCGTAACGTTACGAAAACTACTAAATTTTGGATTCAGAATGGCCAAGATTTGTCTAATCGGTGCTGGCAGTTCTGTTTTTTTCGCACCGACTTGTGGGAGATGTTCTGCTCACTCCCGGACTGCAAGACTCAGAAATCGCTTTACACGATATTGATTTGAGTCGTCTGAAGACTTCTGAGATTGTTACTCAAAGAATGGCTCGAACCTTGGGACTTAATATCTGGTAATTGCCACGACCGATCGGCGGAAGGCATTGCGTGATGCAGATTATGTGATTCTGATGATGCAGGTAGGAGGATATCAACCAAGCGCAGTGATTGACTTCGAGATTCCCAAAAAATATGGACTTCACCAAACCATCGCCGACACGCTAGGTGTGGGAGGGATCATGCGTGCGCTTCGGACTATTCCGTTGATTAAAGGAATTCTGGAGGACATTGAAGAAGTTTGTCCCACTGCCACAATGCTGAATTATGTCAACCCCATGGTGATGCTATGCATGGCGATCAATCGTCTAGCCCCTGAATTACAGATGGTTGGGCTGTGTCATAGTGTGCAGGGAACAGCGGAGGAACTAGCCAAAGACTTGGGATAAAACATCAAGGACATCAATTATTTCTGTGCGGGCATCAACCATATGTCCTTTTATCTTCGTTTCGAGAAGAAAACTGCAAAGGGAGTCGAAGATCTCTACCCACGGCTACGGGAAATTGAAGCGCAAGGACGTATGCCAGATGGAAACAGAGTTCGTTATGAGATGTTGCGTCGCTTAGGTTACTTTGTTACTGAATCGAGCGAACACTTTGCCGAATACACTCCCTGGTTTATCAAGCGAGATCGCCCAGACTTGATCGAACGCTTCAATGTACCTCTGGATGAATATATCCATCGCTGCGAAAATCAAATCACTGGTTGGGAAAAAACAAGGCTGGAAATGGAAGATGATTCGGCAGAAATGGAGGTTTGTCAGAGTCATGAATACGCAGCTGCAATAATCAATGCGCTGGAAAACTGAAAATCCACTGTGATCAATGGGAATGTCGCTAATCAAGGACTGATCAGCAACCTCCACCAGAAACTCTCAGTCGAAGTGCCTTGCTACATCGACAAGAACGGTATCCAGCCGATCAAAGTTGGAGAATTACCACCGCAACTAGCTGCATTGATGATGACTAATGTCAATGTTCAGCAATTGACAGTGGAGGCAGCCTTGACAGGGAAAAAGGACTACGTTTATCAAGCCGCCATGATGGACCCGCATACGGCTGCAGAGCTCTCACTGGATGAAATCTGGAATCTTGTGGATGACCTGTTGGAGGCTCATGGGGACATGATTCCTCCTCTGAATTGAAACGAAAGGTATTATGACAGGATTCGATTACAGCTTAATTTCTCCTCACGAGGTTTATTTCTTTGACCTCAACGGGTATATCGTTCTGAAAAATGCGTTGGGCACTGAAGAAGTGAAGGCGCTAAATCAATGCATTGATTCAATTCCTGAACAAGAACCCGGAACATTTTGCGGAAACGTACATTTCCACGACTACAAAGATGATGGGCAGTCTGGTCTGAATCTGCAGCAAATCTATGAAGCCGGAGAACCCTTTGAGAGGTTGATAGATCATCCTGCTTGGATTGAACACATGAAGTTGTTTGTAGGAGGACAAGGAACATTTGATCATGCCCATGGACCATTATTCATTGATGAGAATTTTGTAAATTTGCGGGGTAGCGGCAAAGCAATCGGGATGCATTCGGGTGGCTATCCATCGATCCTCAGAAATCAATATCGCTTTCATGGGGGGCGCTTCATGTGTGGTCAAGTGAACGCACTGATTGCTCTGACAAATATAGGCCCAGGTGATGGTGGAACTGTCCTTGTTCCTGGCAGCCACAAATCCAATTTTGAGCATCCAGATTTAAAGAAAGTGGCAATGCGTACCGAAGGTTTCGGTGATTTGATCGAAGGAGCGATCGAGATCCAGATGGCAGCAGGAGATGTGCTGGTTTTTGTAGATGGACTCTGTCATGGTTCAGCCAAGCGCAGCAACACAGGCATTCGACGAATTGCTGTTTATCGATACGGACCCTCCTGGGGGAATTTCCGACACCAGTACCGGCCCTCAAAGGAACTGTTGAAACGACTCACGCCAAAACGCCGGCAAATGGTAGCGCCCTATACAATGTGGGATTCTGAATTCAATCAGCCTGAAAAGACTCATGCCTGAAATACCCACCAAAGATGTTGGTCGTTCGCCTGACAGTGGATACTTGCCAAATCTAAATCCTGCAATCTCACCAACATCTTCCAACAAAACCTTTTCACTAACTCCTGCTGAACGGATACATCTCGATATCTACGGTTATGTTGTTTTAGATAAGGTACTTTCTGGGGCCGAGGTTGATGTTCTGGTGGAGACAATTCTTCAGTTTGAGCAGGATTATCAACGGGACAAAGTACCTCCCAAGTCTCATATGTTCTTTACCTCAACTACTTGGGATTTCTTCCGGATTGACAATCTCCCCCATCTTGCTTCATGTTTCCGCGACTATGTTACGAACCCAAAGATCGTAGGACTTGCTGAGGATGCAGTGGGTGGCAGCGTACGACTAGAGCAGTCAGATGCCCACATTCGCAGGCGAGACCTGAGTCTACCGATCTCAGAGAACTATGGGTGGCATCGAGGATTCGATCCCGCTTTCAGTTATCGTAGCAAGGGGTTGTTCCACTGCCCGTTTGTGAAATGCCTGACAAACCTGACTGATCTGGGTCCAGATGACGGAGGGACAACTGTGATCGCCGGCAGTCACAAGATGGTGGATATTTCGGAGAAATTGCTGATTGAAGCTGTCAAGGAAAGACCTGAGTTGCAACATCAAGTTGTCGCTCCAGCAGGTTCGACCTTACTTTTTTTCGAATCAACGATTCATGCAGGTGGGATCAATCAATCTGGGAAAGATCGCTTGCTGATTCTAGGTGGATACACACCGGATTTCTTTCAGCCTTGGTTTGATTATGAGCCTAATCCTGATTTTTTGGGGACCCTTTCCGCTGAGGAAAAGCCTTTTTACACTGGCAGCCGCAAGTACCATTGGTGCAAAATGAACAGAGATTTAACGAACCCCAAGGTTTAAACACTCATATGGAAAAGTAGCACATGCGAATCGCTTTTATTGGTGCAGGCAGCGTAGGCTTCACTCAGAAATTAGTTCGGGACATTCTTACTGTTTCAGAACTACAAGAGACGGAATTCTCACTTCAGGATATCTCAAAAGACAATCTTGAGATGGTGAAAAAACTGCTCGAAAAGGATATTTCTGCTAATGGATTATCAGCAAAGGTCTTGTCCACTACAGATCGAGCAGAGGCACTAGCTGGGGCAAAGTATGTCATCAACTGCTCTAGAATCGGTGGCTTGGAAGCCTTCCGACATGATATTGAAATCCCGTTGAAATATGGAGTGGATCAGTGTGTTGGAGACACAGTTTGTGCCGGTGGAATCCTTTACGGACAGCGAAGCATCCCTGCAATTCTTGATTTTTGTGAGGACATTCGCAGCTATGCTGAGACCGACGCCCTCTTCCTAAATTACGCCAACCCAATGGCGATGAACACTTGGGCCGCCTTAGATTATGGGAAGGTCAACACGATTGGCCTCTGTCATGGAGTGCAAGGAGGGGCAAAGCTCATCTCAGAGGTACTTGGTGCAGAAGATCCAAATGACTTGGAATATGTCTGCAGCGGGATCAACCATATGACCTGGTATATCCAACTCAAACTTCGCGGTCGTAGCATTGAAAGAGCAGAACTACTTGAGGCGTTCCGCAAACATCCAAAGTACTCAAACCAAGAAAAAGTAAGAATTGATGTTCTCGAGCGATTCGGAGTGTTTTCGACGGAAAGCAATGGACATCTAAGCGAGTATCTTCCCTGGTATCGAAAACGACCTGAAGAAATCAATTCATGGATTGACTTATCAGACTGGATTCATGGGGAAACTGGAGGTTACTTAAGGGTTTGTACAGAACGTCGAAACTGGTTTGAAGATGATTTTCCAAGATGGTTGGACCAAGCAGGATTGCCCTTGGAACAATACGAGCGTTCAACAGAACACTGCAGTTACATTATCGAGGCTCAAGAAACTGGTAGAGTTTATAGGGGACACTTCAACACCAAAAACAATGGTGTGATCAAAAATTTACCGGATGAATGCATCATTGAATCGACCGGATTCGTGGACCTCTTCGGTATGCACATGGCTTCAGGGATTGAATTGCCGATGGGTTGTGCCTCTGCCTGCAGAACTTCGATTGACGTCCAGCGAATGTCAGTTGAAGCTGCAATGAAGGGCGATGTGGAGTTACTCAAGCTGGCTGTGCTGCACGATCCCCTGGTTGGGGCTGTTTGTTCACCAGAAGAAGTTTGGGCTATGGTTGATGAAATGTTGATCGCTCAAGCTCAATGGCTACCTCAATACGAGGAGGCGATTGAACCGGCCCGACAAAGACTCTCAAAGAACACTGTCAAAACCCGAACCTGGGCGGGAGCAGCCCGCAAAAAGGTTCGTAATGTTGCTGAACTGAAAGAGGATGTCCACGCCAGCCTGATGGTCGAGGACGACGCATTTCAGCCCTAAGGCAGCCGCCAGTGCGACTGCTGAATCCCGCTTGGCAGGAAGCTGTCAAGTATTTTGACCCCCAATGGGGTCCTTCTCACCGTAACTACGGAGGAAAGTTATGACTTATCCTGAGTTCGAGTTCAACGAGGAGAAAATTCTTTCTCTTTGCGATTCTGCTGAAAAAAAGTCAGAGCCGCTCAGCGTCTTAAACAAAATTGGTAATCACGCCAAAAAAATTGCTCTCACCACCGCACTTGGACTCTCAGTAGCAGGTGCTTCAACAGCCTTAGCTGATCGTATTCCAGCTGAGAAAAGCATGGCTACTCTCAAGTGGGATCTCGTAGGTCAGAGTGACTTATGGGAGTACAAGGCTCTCCCCAGCTATAGTGAAGCTCCATTTCTCTCTGAGATGGTAAAAAGTGGCCAACTCCCTCCTGTAAAAAACAGGCTTCCCAAGGAACCACTTGTCATGAAAACTGGTGCAATGATTGATGGAACCGGTGAGTATGGTGGTGTTTTCAGGCATGTAATTGGTGGTCGCCCAGAAGGCTGGAACTGGCTAGCTGGTCAGCATCAGGGCTGGGGTGGCATCAACATTACTTTACAAGAGTGCCTTGTCCGCCAAGGACCACTGTGGCAGGTAAAGCCAGAAGAGCAGAATGGACCTCTACCTAATCTAGCAAAAAGCTGGAGTTGGAATGAAGACAAGACCTCTCTGACCATGAACCTTGTCGAAGGTGTCAAGTGGTCTGATGGAGATGCCTTTGATGCTGAAGATCTACGCTTCTGGTGGGAAGATAACGTTCAGGATGAAAAAGTCACATCTAGAATGCCAAAGGATGGAATGGGGGTGGGCACCACCATGAGTGTGGTAGATCCCTATACGATCCAATTTGACTTCAAGGAGCCTCAAGGCCCAGCCCGGGTTAGTGCGTTGGCTTATATTCAGGGATGCCCTGGACCCTCACACATCCTGAAAGATCATCATCCTCGTTATAATGCGCAAAAATCCTATGAGAATTACAAGAATGCCCAACCAGCAGATGACCTAAAGAACATTGTTTCTCTAGGGATGTTTGTGGCAGTAGTGCATGCCCCCGACCAGATCGTGATCATGCGGCGCAATCCCTACTACTGGAAGGTGGATGAGAAAGGAAATCAGCTTCCCTACATGAATGAGATGCACTTCAAACTATCAACTTGGTCTGACCGGACGACACAAGCTGTTGCGGGAACAGGTGACTTCTCAAACATGGAGAATCCAGGCAACTATGTTGAAGCGTTGAAGCAGTCCCAAAGCGCTGACGCCCCAACTAAAGCTCAATTTGGCCCTCGCGTACTAGGTTGGAACCTAGAATTCAACTATTCCATGGATGTAGGGGTTCAAAATGATGTAGACCGTGAGTTACGCGGCTTCTTCAGAGATGTTAGATTTCGTGAAGCTATTAGTCATGCGATTGATCGTGGTGCTGTCGGACAATCCATTGCACGGGGCCCGTTCACCCATCCTTGGGCTGGTGCCTTTACCTCTGGTTCGCCTTGGTACGATGTAGATAGCATCAACTACCGAGCCTACAATAAAGCTGGAGCCATGCAGATTCTCGACAGCCTAGGCATCAAGGATACTGACGGAGATGGTATTCGTAATCTTCCCAAAACTGGGATGAATGCTGAAATTGATCTGGCTTACGATACTGGGGAACCCACAGACAAAAAACAGGTTGATGCTGTTACGTCAATGTTGGGTGAGGTGGGAATACGCATAATTCCAAAGCCATATGATGATCTAAATTCAGTCATGCAGTCAGGCAATTTCAACATGGTTGAGCGGAGAAACCATTGGGTAGTCCCAACAAGAGAAACCTGCAGATTCTTGCCTATTTCCACAGGTTGCCCATTAACTCATCCATCCAGTGCTGACGGCTCAAGAGAATTGATGCCTTTTGAATTGGATATGGTTGACGCTGTTAACGCTATTCAACAATCTTGGGATGCGGATGCAATTGCTGTAAACGCCCGCAAGATTCAGCAGCTTTGGACAGACAACGTCTACACTGTTGGTCTCGTTCAAGCTCCAGCAGCTTTGTTGGTGAACAAACGGGTTAAAAATGCTCACCCTGGTGTACCTGTCTTCATGTTCGAATGGGCGGAAGATTCACTTATTCGTGAAAGACTCTGGGTACAAAAAGACCAGCAACTATCTGAGCTGATGCCTGGGGTCATTCCTACCTACAAGCGATAAGCTTACTTCCTACCGTGTTGATTGAAAATTTGGGGTTCGTTCCAAGAGCCCCATCCACCCTTTTCTTCTACGACTAAAACCCATGGGCTTGTTGATTTTTTTAGTTAAAAGAATACTCGCCAGTATACCTTTACTGATCGGCATTTCTTTTGTGTCTTTTCTTATTATTTTTGCTGTACCAGGTGATTACGTAGATGTCTGGCTAAATCAGACAGTAGCCAGGACTGGGCAATCAAGAGTTGAATTGGAGCCAATAGCAGCAGCTTTGAGGGCTCAATATGGGTTTGATCAACCTTTTATAATTCAATATTGGACATGGATTAAAGGAGTTATTACAGAATTTAATTTTGGTCCATCTTTCAGTCAATCAAGACCCGTTTCAGAAGTAATTGGTATGCGGTTTCCCCGAACAATTGGCCTCGCACTTATCACATTAATTTGTGGTCAGTTGATTGGAGCAATATTGGGGGTCTATGCTGCCCTCAACCAGTACAAAATTGGTGATACACTAGCGACAATTTTTGCTTTTACTGGAATCGTTATTCCTAAGTTTGTTGTTGCTCTAGTGATTCTTTACTTGCTCGCCTTCGTTTGGCACTCTCCATATATCGGTGCAATCCAATCTCCCCAGTTCATGCTTCAAGACCACTGGGATTGGCCTCGCTTGTTGGATTTTCTGAAACATGTCTGGCCAATCCTCTTCATCTCAATTTGGGCTGGCCAAGGATATATTTTGCGGATGATGAGAGGAAATTTGTTGGACGTAATGAAGATGCAGTACATTGAAACTGCTCGTGCTAAGGGTCTCAGCAAGAGGAGGATTTTGATCATGCATGCGATTCCAAATGCCCTTCACCCCATCATCATGAACCAGGGAGCCCGTTTTGACTATATGGTCAAAGGCGAATTAGAAATTGCGATAGTTCTGGGCATTCCCACTTTGGGACCACTGATTCTCAGTTCTGTTTATAGCAAAGATATGTATGTTGTCTCAGCGATTTTCATGCTGGTAGCTGTGTTATTGATAGTTGGTAATCTCGTCGCTGATCTATTACTCGCTTTGTTAGACCCGAGAGTCCGTCATGCCACAATGGAGTCTGCCTCGTGAGTGCAACTAGCCTTGAAACGCAAGCTCCCAAGGTTTCATTAACCTATTGGGAATTGGTTAAACGCCGATTCCTACGTAACCGCTACGGGGTCTTCGGAACCATCATTGTTATGGCGGTTGTCATCATTGGAATATTAGCCCCATTCTTCTCTCCATACACTCCGATCCGGACTGATAGAGATCGACAGTATTTTCCTCCACAGTCCCTTCATTTTTTTGACGAAGAAGGGAGTTTTCATCTTCGCCCATTTGTTTACGGGTTGGGTGAAGAGATGGACCCGGTCACCTACGAGTTCACCTTTGCTCCAGATCCTGAGCAGAAATTTCCAATTCAATTTTTCGTTCAAGGAGAGCCTTGGAATTTCCTGGGTCTCGAACTCACCACACGCTTATTCGGAGTAAGCGAAACTGATGGTCAATACTTATACCTTTTTGGGACCGACAACCTGGGCCGAGATGTTTTCAGTCGAATGCTGATTGGCACTAGGATCACACTCTTGATGGCCTTCTTGGTTGTTGCAATTGCAGCATTGATCGGTGTCATAGTTGGTGTTTGTTCAGGATATTTCGCTGGCACCTTTGATTTGGTGACTCAACGATTTGTCGAATTTATGGGAGCATTTCCAGATTTACCACTCTACTTGGCACTTCTGGCACTTTTACCAAGGAGGGCTGAAGCGGTGCTCGTGTTCATCATGTTTGCAGGAATTTTAGTACTTCTTCGATGGGCGCAGTTCAGTAGAGAGATTCGGGGTATGGTGATTTCGATTCGGGGTTTAGATTACGTCCGCGCTGCCGAAGCAGTTGGTGCATCTCGTCCAAGAATCCTTTTTCGACATATTGTTCCAAACACCACTTCCCAAATCGTTGTCTGGGTCACTTATCAATTACCAGATATAATCCTCTTGGAGAGCTTCTTGTCCTTCCTGGGAGTGGGTGTGCAACCTCCAATGGTTTCTTGGGGTAGCATGCTAAACCAAATTCTAGACTTTCAATCTTTCAACGCAGCTCCCTGGATGATGGCTCCTGTCGGTGGAATCATTCTGACTGTCCTTGCCTTCAACGCAATGGGAGACGGGTTGAGAGATGCTGTTGACCCCTACTCTGACAAGTGAGCCAGCTATCCATGTCAATAAACTCAGATCAAATTTTATTGAAGGCAAAGGATATTGAAGTTGGCTTCCCCATCATTGAAGGCTTTGTTCAAGCAGTCAGAGGAGCCAGTTTTGATATCATTCAAGGTAAAACACTAGCACTCGTTGGAGAGAGTGGTTCTGGCAAATCGGTTACTGCCAGGGCTTTGATGGGGATGCTTTCAGAGCGTGCTGTTGTAGGGAAGAAAACTTCCGTCGAATTCGCAGGCCAACAACTGATTGGTTTGCCAGAGGAGCAATTACAAAAAATCAGAGGTAGCGCAATCTCGATGATTTTTCAGGAACCAATGACCAGCCTGAATCCACTCTATACTGTTGGGAGCCAAGTCATTGAAAGCATCCAAGCCCATAGAAAAATGCCTAAGAAGGAAGCTCGGGCAGAGGCTTTGCGACTGCTTCAAGAAGTGCAAATCCCAAAACCTGAAGTGAGGCTTGACCAATATCCTCATCAGCTCTCTGGAGGTCAGCGCCAAAGAGTGATGATTGCTTTGGCAATTGCCAATGAACCAAAGTTGTTGATCGCAGATGAACCAACAACAGCACTTGATGTGACGATTCAAGCCCAGATTTTAAGGCTAATTAAGGATCTACAGGTCAAGTATGGCATGTCTGTACTGCTAATCACTCACGATCTCAACGTAGTTCGTAAGACGAGTGAGCAGATCTGTGTGATGCGAAACGGAGAGATTGTAGAGAGAGGCTTAACTGAGAAAGTTTTTACCAATCCTCAGCATCCCTATACTCAGCATTTGATACGTAGTGAACCAAAGGGTTCACCACCCCCTCTTCAAGGTGACCCACCCTCCAGTCTCAAGGGCGATCAAATTCGAGTAGTTTTCAAAATAAGACACGGGAGTTTTTTCAACAGAAAAACCGAGGACTTGGTCGCTGTCAACAATGTTGATATTAGAGTCCGAGAAGGCGAATCTGTAGGAGTAGTAGGTGAATCAGGATCTGGTAAAACAACTCTTGGCTTGGCGTTGATTCGGTTGATCAGTTCTCAGGGGGGAGAGATTCGTTTTGGTGAGCGCAGGGTTGATAATGTTGAAAGAAAAGATCTGAGGGACCTAAGAACTTCGGTCCAAGTCGTTTTTCAAGATCCCTTTTCATCCTTGAATCCTCGCATGATTGTTCGGCAGATTATTGCTGAGGGATTGGTGGTCAACAATATCGGCAATAGTGATGCGGATCGTGATGAAATGGTTCGTGTTGCTCTAAAAGATGTGCAGATGAATCCGGATGTCATGGATCGGTTCCCCCATGAATTTTCAGGAGGCCAACGCCAGCGAATCGCTATAGCCCGAGCGATGGTGATGAAACCAAAATTCGTGCTCCTAGATGAACCCACATCGGCTTTGGATCTTTCTATACAGGCGCAAATCATAGACCTTCTCAAGGATCTTCGTGACAAACACAAACTTTCCTATTTGTTCATCAGCCATGATTTAAAGGTCATCAAGGCTCTTTGCCACAATGTCCTTGTCATGCAGCATGGGAACGTTGTTGAAGCTGGCCCCACACAGGATGTCTTGGTTAATCCTCAAAAAGAATATACCAAGGCCTTGGTAAATGCTGCTTTTGAAGTTGTTTCTGACCAACCCCAGAGTACTTCGCAGAACTTCAACTGAAGCGGATTCATTCCAAAACCTCATAATTAACAGGATTTAAAATGGTGAAACTATGTTTGATTGGTGCAGGAAGTACCGAGTTCACAAAGAAAATTGTCACTGATTTATTGTTGATGCCAGAATTCAAAAATATGGAACTGGCTCTGATGGACATTGACAGTGAAAGATTGCGTGTCTCAGACCTGATTGTCCAAGCTGTAGCTCGTCAAATTGGGGCAAATCCTAAGATCACAATGCACACCGATCGACGAGAAGCCCTTCGCGGATCCCACTTTGTTCAGACGTCAATCCAGGTGGGTGGCTATGATCCTGCGACAAAGATTGATTTTGAGATTCCCAAAAAATATGGCCTGCGTCAGACGATAGCTGACACTTTGGGGGTGGGTGGAATCATGCGCGGACTCAGAACCATTCCTGTACTCGTAGATATTGGAAGCGATATCATGGAAATCTGCCCAGATGCGATCTGGTTACAGTATGTCAACCCAATGTGCATGAACATGATGGCTATCACGAGACTCGTTCCAGAAGTGAAGACCGTGGGATTATGCCACTCCGTCCAAGGAACTGCAGAAATGCTTGCAGACGACCTTGGTGAGAAGGTGGAAGACATTGTGTTCCAATGCGCAGGTATCAATCACATGGCCTTTTATCTAAAGTTTGGTAAACGCCTCGCTGATGGGACCACCGAAGATCTATATCCAAGGTTACGTGAACTCGCTCAAAAGATTGCTTCCGGAGAAGATCAGTTCTCCAGCAGAGCCAGAAAACCACGTCCAGAAGGTCATCGAATGTCTCACCTGACTGAACGGGTGCGCTATGAGATGCTGAACCGAATGGGTTACTTTGTTACTGAATCCAGTGAACACTTTGCTGAGTATGTCCCCTGGTTCATCAAGCGAGATCGGCCAGATCTTCTGGAGCAATACCAGGTTCCTCTGGATGAATACGTTGACCGCTGCGAATACTCTTTGAAACGTTGGGGCGATTACGCAAACACCCTGCAGGAGGAGAGCAAGCTGGACACCTATCGATCCAATGAATACGCCGGAGAGATCATCCGTGCTGTGGTGACGGGGGATGCCGTTGTGATCAATGGGAATGTGCCCAACAACGGTTTGATTGACAATCTTCCAGCAGAGGCTTGTGTCGAGGTACCCTGTTTGATTGATCGCTCTGGCATTTCACCAACTAAGATTGGTAAGCTTCCACCTCAACTAGCCGCAATGATGCAGACGAACATCAACGTTCAAGAACTCACTGTGGAGGCAATTGCTACCGGCAAGAAAGAGAGTGTCTACCATGCAGCAATGATGGACCCTCACACCGCAGCAGAACTATCTCTTGATGACATCTGGATGCTAACAGATGATATGTTGGAAGCCCATGGTAACATGATTCCTGAGTTACATTAAGAAAGCTTCATGATTTCGCTAATGCAGAATTTTTCTGAAAACAGGCTTAGAACATTCAAAGAATTCAAATCATGACGCACCCAAAGTGCTTTTATGAATGATAATTCATCAAGTTCTGAGAAAAAGATCGTCGTTCTGGGTGGCGGTACGGCAGGGTGGCTCAGTGCGTTTCTGTTGCAGGACTTTTGTAGACAGCACGAACTATCTGCGAAAGTAACTGTCATTGAATCCTCCAAGATTCCTATGATCGGGGTAGGGGAAGGAACTACGGCTATCTTTAAAACCTTTCTTGATTCGTTTGGTTTAGAAGAAGCCGAGTTTCTGAGGGAGACAAGAGGTACCATCAAATATGGAATACGCCACAAAGACTGGCGGAAGCTGGGCCACCACTACGACGGTCCAATCGACGATCCTCACTTTCTCATTCCCCCAGCCGGTGAAGATGGATTTGAATACCTGAACAGCTATTGCGTTGCTGCGGGACGTTCTGTTTCAGAAGCCCATCTGTTCCAGATCCTGCTCTCTAAGGGACTTGCTCCAGTAAAAGCGCAAAAAGACCAGCTTGTTCCAAACCATCCTTTTCTTCACGCATACCATATTGACAATGCCTTGGTTGGCATATATCTCCGCAAAAAATCGAAAGGAATTCGGATTGTTGATGGACTCGTTGAGGAAGCTATCAGGGATAAAGACAACGGTCATATCAGATCACTCAAGCTGGATGATGGGGAACTGATTGAAGGAGACTTATTTATTGATTGCTCTGGATTTCGGAGAATCTTGATCGACAAAACACTTGGCAATGAGTGGGTTGATTACTCAGCTGAATTGCCAGTCAATCGTGCAATGCCCTTCTTTCTGGATCAAGACACCTCAAAAGAAATTCCCGCCTACACGCTAGCTTGGGCTCAAAAATCTGGCTGGATGTGGCAAATTCCCACGCAAGATCGTTTAGGCTGTGGATATGTGTATTGTGATGAATATTGTAGCCCCGAGGAAGCTCAAGAAGAGATTGAATCTGTGCTCGGTCATTCGATTGAACCAAGACAGGATCTACGCTTTCAGGTCGGTCGGATGAAGGATAGTTGGCGTAATAACTGTGTGGCAGTAGGTCTTTCAGCAGGCTTTCTCGAACCTCTGGAAGCCACCTCAATTCACAGTACTCTCGTACAGCTAATCCTTTTTGCCAAAGAATACTTAGCAGCCACTCTAAATGAAGATTACAGCGGCAGAGAAGATTTCAATCAGCGAATTGCTCATCAGTTTGATGATTTCAAAACATTTTTGAACATCCACTATCGTTCTGAAAGAAGAGACACTCCTTTTTGGGAATTTGTTCATCAAGAATGCTTGGGGCAGGAATCTATTGACCGCTTGGAACAATGGCAGAAGAGTCTGCCCAAGCGCCAACATTTTCAGGGGTTTCTTTCAGGACTTCCTCACGTCGAAACTGAGTTGTACTTCCCGGTTTTGGATGGACTGGGCCTGCTTTCTCAGGGGGCTGCACGTCAGGAAATGTCAAACAGGAATCTAAAGCGCAAGGCACAGGAAGAATTGAAGCAGCTTCATAGCAAATATCTAGAAATGGCCCAGGGAAGCTTGGGACACCGGGAGTATCTTTCGAAGGTAAGTGCTTAAATCACTTACAGTCGGTAATTTAGGGCAAAAATTAAAGAATCCTAAACTTCACAGGTAGATTTATGAACCTCACGATTCTAGAGAACTGTACCCTTGTTGACGCCAATTCTCATGAACCAAGGCCTGACACTTCCATTTTGATTGAGGGGAATCGAATCAAGGAAGTCAGTGATCAACCAATCCAAATGGGCGATGCACAGCAGATTGATTTGAAGGGCAAAACCCTGATGCCCGGATTGATCGATGCCCATTGCCACGTGATCCTCAGTGACCTGAATATCCGCAATGTAGACAGTATCCCGCAAACTTTGGTGACCGCGATGGCTGGCAAGTTGATGGGAGAGATGCTCGACCGAGGATTCACAACTGTGAGAGATGCAGCTGGCGCCGATTGGGGGATTCAGGCCGCACAGGAACAAGGCTTGATTCGTGGTCCACGTATTTGGATTGCAGGTCGAGCTCTAAGTCAAACTGGTGGACATGGGGATTTCCGTCGGAGAACCCAAGCATCCCTACACCCAAATGTTGTTGGATGCGATCCCTGACCTAAAATTCAGTGGACGTCCAAGAACACCAGTTGCGGGCGAAGTGCCAAGTCCAATCACTCCTCCACCAGGTTGCTCCTTTCACCCAAGATGTCCGTACGCAACAGCGCGTTGCAAAACTGAGCTGCCTTTACCAATCACTAGCCAGTCTGGTCAGGTGGCTTGCCATGCTGTTGAGGAGCAAAGACTTTAAAAACCAACTTACTTTGCCAATGCTTCAATCCGTTCTGGGAGAATAAAATGGTTAAGCAAACGCTCTATTCTGGTGGTCTGATCTATGATGGACTTCATCAGGTACTTGAAGGTCAGGCAGTACTCGTGGAAAACGTGCGTATTAAAGAAGTCAGCCCGGTTGGGGATTTTCAAGGCTTTGCTGGGGACCGAGTTGACTTCTCTGGAGGCACCCTCTTGCCAGGGTTAATCGATTGCCATGTGCACTTAATCTATGGCGGGGAGGGTGATCCAAAGTCCAAGGTCGGTGGATCAAAGTCTGGAGATTTAGTGATGAGAGCCTTGGATCGGGCTCAAGAATCACTACGCTCAGGGGTCACGTCCTTAAGAGATCTGGGAGGTAAAGACTTCTTGGAATTTGCTGTGCGAGATGCTTGCAACTCAGGTCGCCAAATGGGACCAACTATTCTTGCTGCTGGCCAAATGATCTGTATGACTGGCGGGCACGGAAATGCTTTCGGTCGTGTGGCGGATGGTCCTCATGAAGTCATCAAGGCAATTCGTGAGCAGGTCCATGCAGGATCAGATGTGATCAAAATCATGGCAACCGGAGGGGTGATGACTCCAGGCGTCAATCCTGAAGATGCTCATTACAGTCTTGAGGAACTAACCGTGGGTATTCATGAAGGTCATCGCTTCAATAAAACCTGTGCGAGTCATGCCCAAGGGTCTGAGGGAGTACTCAATGCAGTAAGAGCAGGAATTGACTCAATTGAACACGGTATTTTTCTCACAGATGAATGTGTTGAAGAAATGCTGGCAGCCGGTACCTACTTGGTGCCAACCCTTTCTGCCTTGCTGAATATCGTGGAGAATAAAGATCGTGGAGTGCCAGCTTTTGCCGTTGAGAAATCTCTCCGTATCAAGGATCGCCATCAGGATTCAATCAAGATGTTTTACAGAGCTGGTGGAAAAATTGCGATGGGGACTGATGCAGGAACTCCCTATAATCTACACGGCGCCAACGCAGGAGAATTACGCTTCATGACAGACATTGGCATCAGCAACCTCGATGCTTTGAAATTCTCAACATCCAATGCGGCAGATCTGCTGACGCTCAACGAAAGAGGGCGTATTCAAAAGAACTGCTTTGCAGACTTCCTTATCGTTGATGGCAATCCACTGGAAAATATCCTTCAAGTGAGTGATCGAAAAAACCACCGACTGGTTGTTAAAAATGGGAAAGCCGTCGTCTGAAATCTAATCCCCCAAAGGAAAACAATGAATTCCATTGAAATGCTAAAAACTTTAGTCGGTTTCCCCACAGTTTCGAGAGACAGCAACTTACCTCTAATCGACTTTGTTGATGAGTGGTTGGGCAAATACGGTGTCACCGCTGTTCGAGTCCCGAATGATGAGGGGACCAAGGCTAATCTTTACGCTACCATTGGACCTGCTGTCGAAGGTGGGGTAATTCTTTCTGGGCATACGGACGTAGTTCCAATTGATGGTCAACCTTGGAACACAGATCCTTTTGAACTGACTCAGAAGCAAAACAAGCTTTACGGACGAGGAACCTGTGACATGAAAGGCTTCAGCGCTATTGCTCTCTCGTTAGTGCCAGAGATGAAATCATTACGGAAGCCGATCCATCTGGCTCTTTCCTATGACGAAGAGATTGGCTGTTTGGGCTCTCCACGCCTGATCGATCAAATCAAGGAACAAATACCCAAGCCGGAGGCTGTGATTGTTGGAGAGCCTTCAATGATGGAAGCCGTTACAGCTCACAAGGGAATTGGTGCTTTCCGGACTGTTGTCACTGGTTACGAAGCGCACTCCAGCCAAACACATCGTGGGGTCAGTGCTGTGATGAACGCAGCTAAATTGATCAACTGGCTTTCAGAGAGAGAGGCCTGCTTCAGAGATGCGACTCCAACCAACAATGGCTTTTTACCACACCACACGACTGTTCATTCTGGTGTTGTTCATGGAGGGACTGCATTAAACATTATTTCACGTCAGTGCGAATTTCTCTGGGATGTACGTGTTATTCCTGGGGAAAACGCAATCAGTGTCTTTGAAGAGTTTCAAGCATTTTGCCAGGAAGTCATTCTACCAAAGATGCAAGCGGTTCATCAGGATGCTGATATACAAACCACGATCTTGGCCGATACCCCTCCACTTCAGGAGGTAGCAGACAGCCTCGCCCTGAAACTTGCTCAAGATTTGGCAGGAAACATTGTTCGCTCCCGAGTGGCTTATGCCGCAGAAGCGGGCCAATTTCAGGAAGCAGGATTTTCCACCGTCATTTGTGGCCCTGGATCCATTGACCAGGCTCATCAACCAAATGAGTTCATCTCTATTGATCAGATGGAGCAGGGAGAGCAATTCTTGAGGAAATTGATCCAGCGTCTGTCCTAACTACTCAGGCTAATAGAGCAAGAACAATTCTGAGCAAATTGCTCGTCAATTCTAGAGAGCATGATTCGATCACGCACTAATCTAAAGACAGTTGCCAAAACTCTGGGGCTTTCTGTAACGACGGTCTCCAGGG
Source organism: SAR324 cluster bacterium (assembly GCA_029245725.1). Lineage (NCBI taxonomy): Bacteria > Deltaproteobacteria > SAR324 cluster bacterium. Next base: position 17,657 of record JAQWOT010000092.1, read on the forward strand.
CACTCAAAAATGGACCAGAGGTTCGCCCAGAAACCATCAAGCGAGTGAAATCAGCTGCAGAAAAATTAGGGTATGTCCCCAACCAGGGAGGGTTGATTCTAAGAACTGGGCGCAGCTACACCATCGCTTTGATTTTATCCCCAGAACCACAGAGTGCCTTCCCAGCAATGGGTTTCATGTTCTATTGCCAAGGGATACTCCGCTCGCTTCAGGATAGCCCATACACCCTGACGATTCAGCCAAGACTTGAAGAAGAAGATCTGCTTAAGCCAATCAAGCGCATTGTCGAGGGCAAATTAGCTGACGGTGTGATCATTGGTCAAACGCGGAATGATGATTCACGCGTTCGCTACCTACAGCAACAAGAATTTCCGTTTGTCACTTTCGGCCGAACAAAACTTTCTGAGCCTCATGCTTTCTATGATGTCCGACATGAATGGATTACGGAAGATTCTGTTCACAGACTATCCAAGCTTGGTCACCAAAGAATTGGAATGATCAATCCTCCAGAAGAATTGAATTATTCTGGACATCGACTTGATGGCTTTCTAAGAGGATTAGAGTGTTGTGGATTGTGCTTCCAAGAGGAAATGCAGGTTAGTACTGCTTTATCTTTCGAGGCTGGTAGAAAAGTTCTGCAGCAATTCATAGAACTTCCCAATCCTCCAACCGCGATTGTTTCTCCTGGTGTATCAACTACCCTGGGGATTCTAACCGAAATGAATTCAGCAAATCTTATCTTAGGGAAAGATCTAGATTTGATCGCGTTCGAAGGAACAAATTACTTGGAATTCAACACTCCACGAATCAATGCCTATCACTCTTCCTTGGAGGTGGCTGGTCAACAGTTGTGTAAATTATTACTTAGTAGAATAGAGGGTGAGTCTGCTGAAAAATTGCAAATCCTCCAAGAACCAGAGTTTCTGCATCGGCAAGAAAATTAAGGTGGGAAGAACAATCGAGAAGGTTTTTACTAGTGGCAAAATACTGAACGAGATCTCCGCGCAACCAAAAATGTAATTTTGATTGCGAGAAGTTTTTATTCAGGAGATCGTCCCTCGGATGGCAGAATAGACTTCACCCAAACCGAGCATCCCATTGACGCTTCGTAGGATGCCCTGTTCGCCGTAGTAGTCAATGAGAGGAGCTGTTTGAGCATGGTAGGTATTCAGACGCTCACGAATTGTATCTTCATTGTCATCTGGACGCTGAATTAGATCTTCTCCAGTGACATCGTCTTTGCCCTCAATCTGTGGGGGATTAAACTTGATATGATAGCTCCGACCGCTTGGCTTGTGAATCCGACGACCTGTCACTCGCTCGACCAGCAGCTCATCATCAACTTCCAGTTGAATAACGAAATCAATATTTTGCCCTGCCTCCTTTAGCATTTCATCCAATTTCTCTGCCTGGGTCACGTTTCTTGGAAACCCATCTAGCAAGTACCCACCAGCACAATCTTCCTGCTGAATTCTCTCTTCGATAATGGACACAACAATTTCATCTGAAACAAGCTTGCCCGCGTCCATTGCAGCCTTTGCTCGATTGCCAACCTCAGAGCCTGCAGCAACGGCTGCACGAAGCATGTCCCCTGTCGATAGTTGCACCATCCCGTAGTCTTGCATTAGATTTTGTGCTTGGGTTCCCTTGCCTGAGCCGGGTGGCCCCAAAAGAATCATTCTCATTTCATCTCCTTTCAGTTTTCTGCAATCAATTTAGTTGTGATAGAGGTTGATGCAGGTATTGCCTCCCTCCTTCATGGTAGCGAGCCACACCTTGGCCATTGCCGTACAATTTGTATTTGTATATTACGAGACCATCTAATCCCACAGGGCCACGCGCGTGAGTTTTACAAGTACTAACCCCTACTTCTGCACCAAAGCCATATCGAAAACCATCAGCAAACCTTGTCGAGGCATTCCAAAAAACATTAGCTGCGTCCACTTGATCCATAAATTTTTCTGCAATCGGCCGATCCTCTGCAATGATCGTATCCGTGTGGCCGGAACCATATTGGTTGATGTGTCCAATCGCTTCATCAAGGGAGGAGACCAGACGGACTGATAAAATCAAATCTGTGTATTCTTTTGCCCAGTCCTGTTCTGATGCGTGAACCAATCTATCTAAGTTACTACTGAACTTTTTCATAATTGCTGAACAGACCCGTAGTTCGACCCCAGCTTCCAGAAGACTAGAAAGGACCTGACTTATTTCACTTTCTGAAATTTGCTCATGAATCAATAACGTCTCCATGGCATTACAGACTGCTGGGTATTCTGTCTTGGCATCAATAATAATTTCCATTGCTTTGCTTAAGCTTGCAGAACGATCCCAGTAAACGTGACAAATACCATCCGCATGGGCAAGCACTGGAACTCTTGAATGTTGTTGGATTTGCTGCACAAGAGCGTTACTACCTCTTGGGATGATCAGATCAAGGCAATCATTCTGCTGTACAATCTCGCTGACAGCTTCACGGCTTTGAAGTAAATTCACAGTCCCAGCTGGCAGATCAGTAAACTCACCCAGAACCTGATCGAGAATCCTGAACAAACAAGCATTCGATTCAGAAGCTTCCTTACCACCTTTAAGAATGACAGCGTTTCCAGATTTTAGAGTCAATGCTGAGATCTGTACTACCACCTCAGGACGTGACTCAAAAATAACCAGCAGAACTCCTATGGGACAAGATACTTGGTGCAAATCCAGCCCTTCATCCAACCTAGTCGCCAATTGAACTTGGCCCACTGGATCAGGAAGAGCAGCAACACTCTCAAAATTTTTTGCCATCTGCTCAATTTTCCCAGCATTCAGTTTGAGACGTTGGATAGAGCTGTCGCTCAGTTCTCCATGACTTCTCACTCTATCCGCAGACTCCAAGTCTTTTTTATTGGCTGATAGAATAGGCTCAGTATTTTCCCGAATCTTTTTAGCGAATGCCAAAAGTACTTCGTTTTTTCGTTCAGTTGAAAGATTAGCTAGTTGCCTTGATGCACTTCTAGCCTGTTCCGCCAGCTGTCTTAGAGTTATTGTCATTTGGGTTTGCAAAATACTTTGTTTCGATCTCTTGATTTCGGTAGAATGAATTTTTTATAGTCGTGATTCGTTTTACAGAGATCCCCCTGTAATTACAAGAAACGCTTCATACAAGAACATTATGCGGATAGCCTTTTCACTTATAAATGATCTAACGATTTTGGCCGGCTTTATCTGCAGCTTGGGGACTTTGAATGGATGCTTGCATACTCAATTAGCGCTGCAGGATCCTGCATATGCTGAATGGGAAGCTTTACTAATCGATCCAAGCAACGAGTTGGGATATGTCCGTTTGGCATCACACTATCAATCAACCGGGCAACTTCTTGAAGCAGAACAAGTTTATGAAGCAGGTTTAAAAAACATCCCTACCTCCGAGCGACTAGCCTCCTCGTTGGGGCGTCTATACTTGAGTTCAGGACAAAACACAGTTGCATTAGAGTATTACAGTGAGGATCGACTTGAATCCTGTAATTGTGCTAGCCTCTACTTGGATCGAGCCCAGCTCCAAGCCCAAGCTGGTGAAAATCAAGCTGCACTAAGTGACCTTTCAAAAGCACTTCAACTGAATCCTGGACTTCCAGAAGCCTGGTTCTGGAAAGGGATGCTCCATAGTCGCCAAAACCAGACAACCGAAGCACTAGCTGCTTTCAAGACAGCAGCGAACTTTAACACCCAACAAGCTGCAGTCTGGCAGCAAATCGCAATTCTACAGAAACAAGCCGGTGAACAACATTCCGCAATCGAAGCCATCAAAAAGGCGCTCAGGCTAGAGCCTGAAGATTATAATCTCCTCCAAATGCATGCCTCCCTTTTGGAGGAATTGCTTGATCAAGGTGATCAGAGTGTGATGAAAGATCTCAGTCAGACTCTTCTGGTGATGAATGACCGTTTCCCGAAAGATTCCTGGACTCTTGCGCATCTTGGCACAGTGATCTGGCAAAGTGGAAATGAAGATGAAGGTCGCCGACTCCTCCAATCAGCATTAGCCCTCAGATCCGATTACACATGGGCTCAACTACGCCTTGCTCAACTTTATCTTGTTTCTAAACGCTGGGAAGACGCGAGCTTTTGGCTTCAGGAAGGCTTGAGAACCAATCCTGAAAATCGTTGGGCTTTACAGCAACTAGCCGAATGCTACGAACGATTAAATCGCTCAAGAGAGGCCATTGAATTGATGGAATCATGGATGCAGAAGCCTGAGAGGACATCACTCGCACTGCACCAAACTCTGGGGATGCTCTACCTGAATGAATTAGAATTTGAGTCTTACGAAAAGCATCAATTGAAAGGTCTCGAACGATATCCAAATAATTCGGAGATCTATCAAGAACTCGCAACATTTTATCAAGGAACTCAAAGACTTCTAGAAGCACACAAGCTCCTATTGAGACTTCTCTCTAAACAACCTGAGAATGAAAGTTTGATTCTTCAGGTTGTCTCGCTTGAACAAAAGATGGGGCTCAACAAACAGGCTAAGCAGAGAATTCTTGACACTCTTGAAAGTAATGTCCCAACCGAAAAAATGTGGCAATTCTGGATTGAATTACAGTTGGCTCAGGATGCTTCAAAAGATGTTTCAGCTGATTTGATTGAAATGTTAGGCCAGTTCCCCGAATCAGAATGGGCAGGAGTCAAGTTGGCTGAAATTTTCCTTCACGATGAAAAATATGCAGCAGCAGAAAAAATCATTGAGAAAGCCATGGAGGAATCACCTGAATCTGCTTCGCTCAAGATTCTTTTGGGTCGATTGTTGGAAATTCAAGGTAAATGGACCGAAGCACTTACAGCATTTAGTTCCATAGAAAAAGATGTTGGAGGAGTTCCGCTACTGAACCATCAAGCTCTTGCTTACCGAAAATTAGGCAAACCTCATATTTCGTTGAAGTTAGTCGAATATTCTTTACTCAACCACGACTGGGATCTTTGGACCTGGTATCAATTTTTACTTTTACAGCCTCCAATAGAATTGGAGCTGTGGCTTGGACCTCAGAAGGACGCAAGTCTCCAAACACTTGAATCAACGATGTCTCTGCAATTCGGCCGGGCTCGGCAACAACTTACAAATGCTTCATTACCTCCTATTCAAAAGGAAATTTTGCGCAGGCTTGCTCATCAAATGCGTACAGGGCAGACTCTGCCAAGTCAGGAAATTGAACTCAAAGAAATTTTCACTCAACCAATCTGGGTTCGCTTTCAACTGGCAATGGAAGCAGAATCTACTGGTAGCCTAATACGTAGCGAGACAATATATCGAAGCATATTGAAGGAAGTCCCTGACCATCCTTGGATACACGCCCGATTGGGCAATGTTTATGCTGATCTCGATCAACTCGAGCGAAGTCAACAGTATCATGCTCGTTTTTTGAAGATTTATCCGAATGCTGTTTGGGGGAACTTTCGATTAGCAGTCTTAAAAACCCTTCAACATGAGGAACCAGAAGCGATTCGTCTTTACCAACAAGTATTGATTCTCCAACCTGATCATGCCGCAAGTTTAAATAACCTAGCTTGGACGTTCTTGACCAGTGGAGATCCTAAACTTCGAAATACCTCAGAAGCATTGAGCATGGCTCAAAAAGCTGTGAGACTTCAGGCATCTGTAGATCATTTAGATACTCTAGCTGAAGCCTACTTCCAGTCTGGCCAACCCATTGAAGCGATTCAGACCATTCGGCGAGCTATCTTAATCACTCCCCTTGATTCAGATCGTTACCCTTATCTCCTAAAGCAATTCAATCGTTTCCGCCAAGGCGACACTGACACAGCTCCACCCAGCTTAAGCTCTGCCTCTTGAACCTGTATCCTTAGGTTATGCAGCTACTTAAACAATCAATGTACCGACAGCAATTCAGATCTAGGCGAGGAATGGCATTATTGTTGACGTTGGTCATTCTAATGCTCCTCTCAATTTTCATGGTTGAGTTTTCATTTCAAACAACACTGGAAACTCGAGGAATTAGGAATTTTCAAGCATCATTTCAAGCAAGAAATGCTGTAAAATCAATGCTAAAGGCTGTTCTCGAAGGCCTGCAAACAAGAGATGAAATAACTTTCTTTCGTCAGGATCTCCAATTTCTCCAAGAATTGAACACATTGGCTGGAGTTGAAAACGCTTCTATTTTGAATCCTCCACCACCAACACAACTCCCTCAGGGAGTTCTTGAAGACTTCGAGGATATCGTTTTCTACAGCCCTGTCATTCGACCGATTGATCACCTGTTCAACCTGAATCGATTACTAAGAGAAGGAACTCCTGTACCGGGTAATGACTACGATCTTCGGCTCAGTACACAATTTTTCCAGATGGTCAGCAACTTTCCAATTACTACTGTCGACGGCGTGCCGGTAGAAGCAGGGGTCCCATCCTACCTTGCTGAAAATCAAGTCATGCAGATCTACGGAAATATATTTGATTGGCTAGACGCAAAGGATGGAGAGACGCCTTACACAACCCCTTACTTGGGGAGTATTGGTGCTGAACAACTCAGCTATCTAGACTACGGCCAAGAAACAATCGTGAAGAATCGTGGCTTGGATCATCTCGATGAACTTCGGCTTATCATGGGTTTTAGAGAAAGCGGAATTCCTTGGGAAAGTTGGGAGCGCTATTTCACAACATACCCCGTGGGCAAACCACCCGAAGCGGGAAGCCCAGCAGGAGAATCCCGTTTGAATGTAAATTTAGCCACTGAGGAAGAGATTATTGAATTTCTGAACCGATTCGATCAGGATCGGATTCCTTCTGAACTTTTTGAGTCAAACATCCAGGAATATGTGATCAATGCGGCAAATATCGCCTCGGTCCTCAAGCAGCAAGAGGAAACCACTGGCCCACTAAACATGATGGTTGATGCTGAATATCGTCAAGCTGGCTCAATTCAATCAGCTCTGGATGCCGATCCAACAACCAATTATCTTCCACGCCAAGCGGAGCAAAAGTTCTTTGTTCGATTCAGCCAATGGTACCAAATTCGATTGAAAGCAGAAATGGACGGTGTGCTTGCATCTGTGGAAGCAATTGTCCAAATCCAAAGGGATGATAAAGGAGAGCCCATTAAAGATGGAATGTTCATTCATCACTTTTCGTTGAACTAAAATGCCACTTGGCAAGCCATTGCTTGAATTTGTCGAGTTGCCATCCACAAATAGCTATCTGCTTGGCAACATTTCACTTTGTTCACAGCATGGCTTAACCGTTTGGGCCCATAAACAAACGAGTGGGAGAGGACGAGCGGGGAGGACTTTTATAAGCCCCTCAAACCATGTTTTGACTTTTTCAGTAGTTATTCACTCAACAGATCCTGAAGATAGACTTCATCTTTGGGCCCTTTGGAGTGGGTTGGCATTGTTTAGAAGCTTGTCTGGAAAAGGGTTACCGAATCTACGTCTGAAGTGGCCCAATGATTTGTTAGTTGGACGTCGAAAGCTAGCTGGAATTTTAGTTGAGCGAGGACCTTGGCATCAGGTAGGACTTAATAGTCTGATTATTGGTATTGGTTTGAATGTGAATGGCTATTCTTCTGACTTTCCCAACGAACTCAAAGATAAAGTGACTACTTTACATGTG
>JAQWOT010000093.1 GCA_029245725.1 SAR324 cluster bacterium
ACTGAAATCCAGTTGGCAAAATCGCTGACCGGTGAAGTTGATATTAGCCGGGTCAATATATCCACCCCTGCGAACCGAAGTGTCTTCTTTGAAAACATGGAGCAGGGAGACTACCGTTTTGTAGCCGCAGACTCAGCCGATATGAACGTGGCTAATTTTCAGTTCCCTGAGAATCATCCTGACACCTTCAGGGCTTCTGTTTATCGGGACAAGAACTTCCGCATCGGGTTGTCCCACGCAATTGACCGAGAAGAGTTGATTGATGTTGTCTTTCTAGGTCAGGGCGAACCATATCAGGTGGCTCCTCGTCCAAGGTCTCCGTTTTATTCAAAAAAGATGGCCAAACAGTACACTGAATATGATCCTGAGCTTGCCGCAGAATACTTGGATAAAGTACTCAGTAAGAAAGACAGTGACGGATTTCGGTTGCGCCCCAACGGTGACCGTTTTGTCGTTGTCATTGCGGTCAACAAAGACTTCAAGTCCGACTGGGTTGACATGATGGAGTTGATCAAGGGCTACTGGGAGGCTGTCGGAGTAGAAACGGTGATTGAGGTTCTTTCGGATGCAACATCCACCAGTCGACGCGGAGCAACTGATAATGATATCGGTCTTTGGCTATCCGAAAATGGAGCGGGTCGCTTACCTCTCTTAGCTCCTAATGATCTGCTTGGAGCAGACAATGATCTTGATTGGAAGAAATATCATGACACCAAAGGGAAAGAGGGAGTAGAGCCCCCCGCCAATGTGAAGCGAATGCTGGAGCTGATTGATCAGATTCCCCTGGTCGCTGGTGCCAAGCAAGATGCGGTGATGGGTGAATTTTTGGAACTGGTGACAGATAACTTCCCTCGCATTGGAATTGCTCTGCCAGCCGGAAACTATCGGGCTGTCAGCAATCGCCTCCGCAATGTGCCTGAGCCTCTGATGGAGGGTTGGATGTATCCTGGAATTTCTCCTGCAAACTTTTCAACCTTTTACATAACGAAGGATAAGCAGTAAGTCACTTGGGGTGAAGATTGAGATTGCTTCGAGATCTTCGCCCCGCCTTGACATCCTATTCAGATGCTTAGATTCCTCGTCCGAAGACTTTCTTTGATGATGATTACGGTTTTCGTCATCACTGTGGTTTCCTTCTTCATTATCATTCTACCACCTGGCGATTTCGTAGATAGGATCGTATTGGAGGCCAACCAGTACGGGGAGGTTTTTGAGGAGCATGAGATTGCTGATCTACGCCGAATGTATGGACTCGATCAGAGCGCGTTAGAACAATATCTGATTTGGATGGGAAATATTCTCTTTCGTGGAGATTTCGGATACTCCTTCGGGTGGGACGTTCCAGTTTCTGAATTGATATCTCAACGCCTGGGACTGACAACGACCCTCTCCGTCGTTACTTTGATGTTCATTTGGATCGTAGCGATCCCAATCGGAATCTATTCTGCGGTTCGTAAGTATTCTCTTGGAGATTATGCAGCCACTTTTATAGGTTTTGTGGGGCTTGCGGTACCAAATTTTCTCCTAGCACTTGTTCTCCTCTACATTTCATTCCGTTATTTTGGCCAAAGCGTTGGAGGACTATTCTCTCCAGAGTATATCAATGCTCCCTGGTCATTCGATAAATTCCTCGATCTACTGTCTCACCTCTGGATTCCAACAATTGTTCTGGGGACAGCTGGGACTGCAGAAGTTATCCGAAAAATTCGAGCTAACCTCCTTGATGAATTGCATCGTCCGTATGTGCTGACAGCCCGAGCGAAAGGACTCACAGAATTAAATCTGGTCATTAAATATCCCGTGAGACATTCGCTGAATCCCTTTGTTTCCGATTTGAATGACCTATTTGTAAAAATCATCTCGGGTGAAACAATTGTTGCTGTCGTACTGGGTCTGCAAACGACAGGGCCTCTTCTCTTGCAAGCTCTCAAAGAAGAAGATTTGTACCTCGCATCTTCCTTGATCATGTTCCTGAGCTTTCTTGCTGTGTTAGGAACTCTATTTTCAGATCTCGGCCTGATGTTATTGGATCCGCGCATCAGACGCCAAGCGAGGGAAGGAGAAATGATGTGAGTTTCGCTGCAGATAACGCTAGCTACGGAACATTGATCTGGCGAAGATTCCGGCGACATCGTTTGGGCTTTTTGGGGTTCTTGTTCACGATTTTCATTTACCTGGTTGCTGCATTCACTGAATTCCTGGCGCCTCACTCACAATCCACCTATAAAGCTCGTGATGTCTATGCTCCACCCCAATCGATTCGTTTCTTCGTTCAGGATCGATCTGGACAGGAAACTTTCCAGCTTCACGTCCTAGGATATCGCTCAAAAGTCGACTATGACTCTGGGAAGCGAACTTTCATAGAAGATTCACGAAAAATCATTCCACTGGGTTTTTGGGTGAGAGGGGATAAATACGAACTTTGGGGCTTGTTTGATTATGATCGACACCTCTTCGGTCCGATTAAGAAAAGCGACCGTGTTTATTTTTTTGGTGCTGACAGGTTGGGGCGAGATGTTCTCAGTAGGACGATCCATGCGACCCGCGTGTCCATGACCATTGGTTTGGTGGGTGTCGCGCTGAGTTTGATTTTGGGAATCATGATTGGAGGAATTTCAGGGTTTTTTGGTGGTTTCATCGACCTTGGTATTCAGCGAATGATTGAAATTTTGCAGTCCATTCCTTCGATCCCATTATGGATTGGTTTAGCCGCTGCGATCCCACCGACAGCTCCACCTATTCAGACTTATTTCTTGATCACAATCATTCTTTCGATCATTGGATGGACCGGACTCGCCCGCGTTGTGCGAGGACGTTTTATGGCTCTCAAAGATGAAGATTTTATCAAGGCAGCAAGGCTGGATGGAAATCGGCCGATGCGCATTATTTTCAAATACATGCTTCCTAATTTTCTCTCTCACATTATTGCAGTGGTAACCCTGGCGATTCCGGGGATGATCATCGCTGAAACGTCTTTAAGCTTTCTGGGGATCGGCCTTCGGCAACCAGTTGTCAGTTGGGGGGTGCTGTTGCAGGAAGCGCAGAATCTTAAATCGATTTCGACGGCTCCCTGGCTGTTTCTTCCTGGCTTTGCTGTCGTACTAGCAGTCCTGTCTTTGAACTTTCTTGGTGATGGCCTGCGAGATGCGGGGGATCCTTATGAGACCTGATCTCTTGATGTCTGTCCAAGGGCTTTCTGTTTCTTTCTGGGAAGAGAAGCGTCGCCTCCAGGCGCTTAAAGATGTTTCCTTTGACATTCCAAAAAGCAAAACGATTTGTCTTGTAGGGGAATCTGGTTGTGGAAAGTCGGTAACTGCCAGAACGCTCTTGGGGATCACAGGTGCCAATTCGACGATTGACCAAGGAACGATCCACTACTCTGATCCAACCGGGACACTCGTAGATATAGCGGGTTTGAAGCCTGATTCCAAAGTCTTACGAAGGTTGCGTGGGAATGATGCAACGATGATTTTTCAGGAACCGATGACTGCGCTGTCATCCTTCTACACGATCGGGAATCAAATCGTTGAAGCTCTGCGACAACACGAAAGGGTCACCAAAAACCAGGCAAGAGCCAGGGCGATTGAGGTTCTGGAAGCAGTTGGAATGCCTGATCCACAGGCTCAGATGGAATCCTATACTTTTGAGCTTTCAGGTGGCCAGAGGCAAAGAGCCATGATTGCCATGGCGCTGATGACAAATCCTCGCCTGTTGATTGCCGATGAACCCACGACAGCCCTGGATGTGACCACACAAGCAGTTATCCTGGATTTGATGCATACGATCCAGAAAAAATTTGAGATGTCCATCTTGTTCATCACTCACGATCTGGGGGTTGTGTCAGAAATTGCTGATGAAGTTGTGGTTATGTACTTGGGAGAGGTGGTTGAATCAGGACCAGTTGAGCAAATTTTTTCCAACCCCCGTCATCCCTACACAAGAGCGCTTATTTCTGCTGCACCACATTACGCTGGCAATCAGGAAACGAGGCTGCCCGTCATTCCAGGAATTGTTCCCTCACTGTTTGAGAGGCCCACAGGTTGCGCTTTTTCAACGCGCTGTCAGCACACCAAGTCAGAATTGTGCAATATAGATCGGCCGCCAATCAATCTTGGCAGTACAAATGTACGGTGTTTTTTGGAGAGAGCAGGTGTTCCTGAAGAGTTCGAAAAAAAGGGAGTAGCCACAACCAGTGACGAAGGGGAGAAAACGGAATCACGTGCAAACGTGGCTTTGCAAGTGGAATCAGTTTCTCGACAATTTGTGAAGCGAACAGGCTTAATCCGTAGAAAAGAGAAAACGATTCGTGCTGTCACTAAGGTGAGTCTGGAAATAAAAGAAGGGGAAACGCTGGGTCTTGTGGGTGAGTCGGGCTGTGGCAAAACGACACTTGGTCAAACCATTGCTGGTTTGATAGATCCCTCTGATGGCAAGATTCGATTAGCTATCGAGGGACAAATGCGTGAGATTTAAAATTTGTCCGAGCAAGAGTGGCGGAATGCTTGGCAGCACATCCGCTTTGTTTTTCAGGATCCATTT
>JAQWOT010000094.1 GCA_029245725.1 SAR324 cluster bacterium
TAGTTGATTTCAAGCTCGAATTTGGTTGTCAGCCTGATGGATCTTTGATTCTTGCCGATGAGATTTCTCCAGATACTTGTCGAATTTGGGATGGAAAAACCAATGAAAAAATGGATAAGGACCGTTTTCGTCATAACCTTGGGGGTTTAGTGGAAGCGTATCAAGAGGTCTGGAACCGATTACACATGGGGAAAGATGCTTAAGGGAGTCATCACAGTGATGTTACAACAAAATGTGTTAGACGTTCAGGGCCAGGCTGTTCAAGGTGCTTTGAAACATTTGGGCTTCGAGTCCGTGGAGAAGGTTCGTATCGGCCGCCAAATTGAAATGATCTTACCTACAGAAGACCGAGAGGCTGCAAGTCTCCAACTAAGAGAAATGGCGGAGAAATTGTTAGCCAATCCAGTGATTGAATATTTCCAGATCGACATCAAGGAAGCTTGATGCATTGTGCCGTTCTCGTTTTTCCTGGTTCAAATTGTGATGTTGATCTCTACAAGGCAATTCTACAAATAAAGGGAGCAACAGCGGAATACGTCTGGCACAAAGACACAGATTTGGACCGCTTTGATGTGATGTTGATACCAGGTGGATTCACTTATGGTGATTACCTGAGACCTGGTTCTTTGGCTGGAGTATCTCCAGTGATTGCCTCTGTGAAAAAAGCTGCCAATTCAGGGAAATTGGTTCTGGGGATTTGCAATGGATTCCAAATCTTGATTGAAGCAGGCTTGCTTCCCGGTGCTTTACTTCCGAATCAGAGTTTGCAGTTCATCTGTGATGTAGTCCCCGTAAAAGTAACTCAGTCAGAATCACCCTTTACCTCTAGCTATCAACTAGGGGATATCCTGAGACTTCCAATCGCGCATGGTTCAGGAAATTATTATTGTGACGAAGCTACCCACAAGGAACTGAAGTCAAACGGTCAAATCGCATTCTCCTTTACCCCAGAAAACAATCCCAATGGTTCCGATGCTGGGATCACCGGTTTGCTTAATGAACAACGGAATGTCTTAGGAATGATGCCGCACCCGGAAAGAGCTGTGAAGCAGTGGCTTGGCAGTACTGATGGACTTGGACTCTTTCAATCCATGCTTGAACATCACAAAGCCTGACTCAATGCCTCAGGAACCCTCCCCTCAACAAATCTCAGAGCAAAAAATCTATCGTGAAATGGGATTAATCCCGGACGAGTACAACCGCATTGTAGAGCTCTTAGGCCGCCAGCCAAACTATACCGAAACTGGCATTTTTGCAGTCATGTGGTCTGAGCACTGTAGCTACAAAAACTCGAAGCCTTTGTTGAAGTTATTTCCGACAGAAGGTTCACAAGTACTTCAAGGTCCTGGGGAAGGAGCAGGAATTGTTGACATCGGTGATGGGTGGGCAGTCGTTTTCAAAGTTGAGAGTCATAATCACCCCACGGCGGTCGAGCCTTATCAAGGGGCTGCGACTGGTGTTGGTGGCATCTTGAGGGATATTTTTTCCATGGGTGCACGCCCGATTGCATTGATGAACTCTCTTCGATTCGGCACGCTTGACAAAGCGCATAACCGGTATCTGCTTTCCCATGCCGTCTCAGGAATTGCTGCATATGGGAATTGTATTGGTGTACCAACTGTTGGTGGTGAGGTCTTTCTTGAGACTTGCTATGATGAAAATCCTCTGGTCAATGTCTTCTGTCTGGGAATTGTAAAGCATGACCAGATTCAGCATGGCAAAGCTAGCGGTCAGGGGAATCCCATACTCTACCTCGGTAATGCGACAGGCCGAGATGGAATCCATGGTGCAACCTTCGCTTCGGAAGAACTGAGTGAGGGGTCTGCCAGTAAACGTCCTGCTGTTCAAGTTGGTGACCCTTTTGCTGGTAAAAGACTGTTAGAAGCCTGCTTGGAAATTTACCAGACTGGAACTGTGGTGAGTGTCCAGGATATGGGAGCAGCAGGATTAACCTGCAGCAGCACAGAAATGGGTTTCAAGGGACAAACTGGTATTGACCTAAACCTTGATGAAGTTCCAAAGCGAGCTGAAACAATGACAGCTTATGAAATCATGCTCTCCGAATCCCAGGAGAGAATGCTTTTTGTCATTGAAAAAGGTCGCGAGTCAGAAGTTCAAAAGATCTGTGACAAATGGGAGCTGCCGAACTCGATTGTTGGAGAGGTAACCAATAGTCAGTATTTAAGCTTGTTCCAAGACGGTCAACTGGTGGCAAATCTACCGCTTGATGCATGCTGTGAGCTGACACCAGTCTATCA
>JAQWOT010000095.1 GCA_029245725.1 SAR324 cluster bacterium
CTCCCTCATCCGCCAGAGACTTCAGGGCAGTAACGGCGACATGGTAGCGATCCACCTCAAAGTGGCTCCGAAGGGCTTTCCGGAAATCACTTCGTCCGTAACCATCCGTCCCCAGAGCTGTGTATCTTCTTGGGACAGCAGCCCGTATCTGATCAGCAAAGCGCTTAACGTAGTCGGTTGCAGCAATGACTGGACCTGTCGTTTCAGCAAGGCACTGCTCCACATGACTCACTCTCGGAGTTACTTCAGGATGTAGCCGGTTCCAGCGTTCTACCTCCACAATATCACGGTGCAACTCATTGAAACTTGGACAACTCCATAGATCTGCCTGGACACCCCAATCTTCTGCCAAAAGGTTTGCTCCAGCTATAACTTCACGGAAAATCGAACCACAACCCAAAAGCTGTACTCTTAGCTTACCCGGCTTACCTTCCTGTAATTGATACATACCCTTGAGAATGTTTTCTTCTTGCCCCTCATGCATCCCTGGTTGTGGATAATTCTCATTCAGAGTGGTGATGTAGTAGAAGACGTTTTCTTGCAACTCATTCATGCGGTAGAGGCCATTTTGGAAGATGACCGTCACCTCATGTGAAAAAGTTGGATCGTATGAAACACAGTTGGGAATATTGGCTGCCAAAATCTGGCTGTGTCCATCTTCGTGCTGCAGACCCTCCCCGTTCAGGGTCGTTCTGCCAGAGGTTGCTCCAATTAGGAAACCACGGGCCTGCATATCTCCAGCTGCCCAGGCAAGATCTCCAATTCGTTGAAATCCAAACATCGAGTAAAAGATGTACACTGGAATCATCTGCAAGCCAGAGGAACTATAGGAAGTTGCTGCTGCAATCCACGATGACATCGCTCCCGCTTCGTTGATTCCTTCCTGTAGCAATTGGCCTTTCTGGTCTTCGCGGTAGTACATCAACTGATCACGGTCAACCGGCTCATACTTCTGTCCTTCGTGAGCATATATTCCAATTTGGCGGAACATCCCTTCCATTCCGAAGGTCCGAGCCTCATCTGGAACAATCGGTACCAAGCGTGGACCAAGTTTCTTGTCACGAGTCAGCATGGTCATTGCCTGGACCAATGCCTGGGTCGTAGACATTTCGCGATCACCAGAGTCCTTCAGCAAACGCTCAAAGGTGCTCAATTCTGGAGCCTTGAGTTATCTCCGCGCTGCAAGCGCATTGGCAGAAACCCACCGAGTTTTCCACGACGCTCTCGCAAATACTGCATCTCCTCGGTTTTCTCATCTAGGCGGACCAACTTAAGCTTGGCAACCTGCTCATCAGAAATGGGAAGACTGAAACGATCACGAAACTTATAGAGGTCATCGCTAGACATCTTCTTTTGCTGGTGGCTTGGATTCGCGGCCTCTCCCGAAGCACCCATTCCAAAGCCCTTGACCGTCTTCATCAACAGCACAGTTGGCTGTCCCTGGTGATTCACGGCAGAGTGATAGGCAGCGTACACTTTGAAAAGATCGTGGCCACCCCGCTTCAATTTCCAAATCTCGTCATCAGTCATATTCGAGACCATCTCCAGCAATTCTGGATATTTGCCAAAGAAATTATCACGGGTGTAGGCACCACCTTTGTTCTTGAAGTTCTGGTACTCACCATCAACACACTCTTCCATCCGCTTGCGCAACAAACCTTTCGGATCTTGAGCTAGTAGGGAGTCCCAATTTCCACCCCAGAGCACTTTGATTACATTCCAACCCTCACCTCGGAAGGCACCTTCAAGCTCCTGTATAATCTAGCCATTTCCTCGAACAGGACCATCTAGTCTCTGCAAATTACAGTTAACCACAAAAATTAAGTTATCCAAC
>JAQWOT010000096.1 GCA_029245725.1 SAR324 cluster bacterium
AGCAACCAACTGGACAACCGAAGAGTCGAATAAATGAACAACTTCTTCCTGCATGGTATCCCTCTCCCTGGATCGTCAGAGGAATGATTTCCTGAATGTTTTTAATGACTGTCAAAGAAGGACGTTGAAAAAGTAATTAAATCAGCTACCAGCTGTTGCAGAACCATTGATGCTTTTTATAAAAAAAGACTCTAAAAGTGGGAGATAGTCAAATGCTAGACTCAAAAACATACTTTACTGAAAATCGTGATCAACAAATTGCCTATAAAAAATATGGATCGAATGGAAATGAAACAATAGTTTTCCTGCATGGTTTGACAAGCAAGAAGGAGGACTGGAATTCACAGGAAGCTAACAAGGGGACGACTTATATTGAATTCTTTGTCAACAAGGGTTATCGCTGCATATCTGTTGATTGTCTTTCACATGGAGAAAGTTCCAAACCCCAGAAAGCTGCAAACTATGATCGTAGACTACTAGCTCTCGATTTTATTTCTGTGATGGATGCTGAAAAAATCGAAAAAGCTCATTTTATTGGTTATTCCATGGGTGGTTTATTAGGGTGCTGTGTGGCAAGATTTTATCCACATCGACTAAAGAGTTTGATGCTTGGTGGACACTGCCCTGGAGTAGGTTCTGCCGAAGAAATTAATAGGCAGGATGTCGGCAAACTTACTTTTGATAAAGCCCAAGATATATTTGGAGACGATTTCCTGCAGCAGTTTCCCAAGGATCATTTGCCGGCTATCAGAAATATCTTTGATACGATGGAGGAAGCTGAGGGTTTGGAGATGGCGGTCGCAAATCTAAACGTGCCCGTACTTTTGTGGGTAGGCGAGGAGGAACCTGTTCTTTTTGAGAAAGGGAAATCGTTAGCAAGACAACATGGTTGGGAATTTTTTTCAGTTGAAGGTGATCACATCGGTGGTTTTGTCAACGCAGGTTCAGTTCTACCCCAACTCTTTCAGTTTTTGAATAAGATTTCACATGACTAGGACCTGTTCCTTTCTGAGTAGCAACCACTTGGTGTCAGCGATTATCTGGCTCAATTGATTGCGGGCTCTAAAAAATTCCCTTTTTGAATTATAATCTCGATGAAAGACAAACTCTTCGGCTTTATTGGTTTGGGAAACATGGGGCAACCCATGGCGCAACACATTGCTCGTAAAGGGTACCGCCTTCTGGTTCATGATATCGCTGGAACAAGAGAAAGAGCTCCTGAAAACAGCTTGATTGCAGCATCCAATGCTGAGGTGGTGAAGCGAGCCCAAGTGGTAGCTTTATCGCTACCTACGGTGGAGGTCAATCAACTCGTTGTTCAAGAAATTGCGAAATTGCTGACCGATGATTGTGTGATCGTGGATACCTGCACCATTGGTCCTGCCGCTGCTGCCGAGAATGCTCAAGTGCTGACTAAAGCAGGTCTTGGATATATAGACAGCCCTGTTTCGGGTCTACGGTTTAGAGCTGTTGAAGGAACTCTCACGACTATGGTATCTGGACCTGTGAACCAAATTGACCAAGTTCGCCCACTGATCGAGTGCTATTCAGCAAATGTCTTTGTCGTGGGAGAGGAAGCTGGACAGGGGCAGCAGATGAAAATGATCAACAATGCACTTTGCATTTCCTCCTATGTGACGACCAGCGAGGCCCTGGCCTATGGAGAATCTGGTGGATTACAACTGGAAACGATGCTGGCAGTAATCAACGCAAGTTCAGGACAGAGTTTTGCGACAAGTCAGACCTTTCCCAAGTTTGTGGCTTCTGGTAGATTCAACTCTGGCTGTGAGGCACACATCATTGAAAAAGACCTTGGGTTGTTCGTTGAAGATGCCTCGCGAAAGGGAACCAACAACACGGTGATTGCCAAGGCATTAGAGCGGGTTGCCGACTTTGTTGCAGAAGACCGAACCCAGGATCAGTTCCGCATCTATCCCTTCATCAAATCATCCAAACCAGACAGCTGATCTCAGACCAGGGCTTCCTGAGCTACGAGATCTGCAATCACTCGGTGTGATTGAGGAGATTCATCTTGTTGAGCGAAGAGCGCTGCGGCAACACCAGCAGCTTGTCCGGTGGCGAAGGAAGTTCCCATTACCCGGATGGAACCATATGCAGCCGCATCCGCCCCAATGGTACGGCCAGCCAACCAAAGATTGGGAATCTTTGTGGAGAGCGACTCCAGGGGGATCAATCCATATCCCCCTCCACCGATTGGATGATAAGACGGCTTGCCTGGTTTTGAGTGATTTTCCATCGGCCAGGCGGCACGAGCGATTCCAGAGTCAAATTTTCTCCCACCTTCCAAATCTTCTCGCTTGAGTGCGTATTGAGCCTCATGGCGCCAGGCTTCCCGAATGCCGATTTGTGGTCCAGTATTCACGATGTGGCAATTCTCAAATCCAGCTACTTCCGCTCTTAGAACTTCCAAGCAGTCATGGGCGATTTGACGTCCCAGCCACTCTGCCTTTGTCACCAACTCCTCCTGAACATCCTTTAGGCCAAGATCAACGATCATCCAGAGCCAGTCATTGGAATTGGGAACCCTCATGAAGACTCCACCATCCTGACGAGAAATAGGATGAATAGCCTGCCGATTGTATAACTCAACAGCCACTCTGATTGCATCCCGATCAATCATCAGATCCTTGGCGAGACCTCCTAGTCGAATGGGAAGTGACATGGACTGGAGAGGCTGTTCCTGCTGATTAACGCTGCAAGGGAGGCCCACAAATTTGGCAAGCTGGCCATTGCCGGTCGCATCAACAAAGGCCGTTCCAGAGAGTGATCTTTGCTGAAAAAGACCTACCAAGTCAACCGCCTCAAGATGACTCCCCTGCTTTTTCACATCAACTAGCGTGGTGTGTAGAAAGAGTTCCACTCGATGGGAAAGCACGAGTTGATCGAGGACATATTTCAGCTTCTCAGGATCAAGTAAGATGATGCGATTGCCAGTTAATTCTGAGAGGCGTGGTTGTATATCTTCCCCCAGCTTTGCCAGTTCCAACAGCACCCTGTAACCAACACCCCCGATTGCACGGTCTCCACGATCGTCGCATTGATAGAAACCACAGTAAGACAACACCTGCGAATTAGTAGCGGCTCCACCCAAAAAGCCATAGCGTTCCAGCAGGGCCACCCGAGCCCCAGTTTGGGCTGCTCCAACGGCGGCACTGACCCCTGCAGCACCTCCCCCACAGACAATGACGTCAAAGGATTCCATCGAAACCTCTCTGGGGAAGATTGGAGGAACAAGTCATTTGAAGAGAGAGTGGCGTTTCCAGGGAAGAGCCAGATACTGCAGCAGTTTCAGGACCAGGGTAGTCAGGATGCCGATCAGCATGACTGTGATCAAACCAGCATACATCTTCTCTGGCGCCAGGATTTCCCAGTTGTAGTAGATCAGGTAGCCAACTCCTTTCTCGGCTCGGAGAAATTCGACTGCAATGATCACGATCAGGGCCATTCCAAGAGCAACTCGCATTCCTGAAAAGATTGATGGTAAGGAGCCCGGCAGGATAACCTTGAAGAAGAGTTTCAGCCCATGCGCCCCATAATTGCGGCCTGCCAGAATATAAATTCCTTCAACATTCTGGACTGCACCCATAGTGTGAATGGTCATCATGAAAAAGACGGAAAGAGCAACCACGGCAATCCGGGGAGCATCCCCAAAAGGATCGGCAAAGACCAGCATCACGATGGGGAAAATTGCGATTTTTGGAAGTACATAGATTGCTGAAAGGATGCTGTCAAACATCAAACGGATTGTCTTGTTCATCCCCATCAGGAAGCCACAAAAAACCGCTGGGACTAGGCCAATCAAGAAACCCATGACCACTCGATACAAAGTCGCCCAGACATGGCCTTCTTCGATCAATTTCCAGACTCCTTCGAGACCCTGCTCTTGATAACGTTCTAAAATCATCCATGGACGACCCAACAGGGTGGTCTCGCTGAACTTTTCCGGGACCGTGATCAGCTCCCAGAGAGAGGCAAGGATCTTGGTGGGCTCTGGGAACCAAGTTGGGTTGATCTTACCAGTACTAGCGAATATCTCCCAGATTGAGAGCAGTAAAATGGGAAAGAGCAAAGTGATAAAGTGCTCCGAGCTTTTCTTATAGCGAACTGGGACTAATTTCATCACATCATTGACGATCTTGCCAAAAATGATCACATCAATCACCAAGCACATCAGCGCCTGATTCGTCCATAAGTCGAGAAAGTAGAGAACCAGGTTCAGCAAGAGAAATAATGGGATCTGAACGGAGAGCTTAATTGATTTTTCAGGATTCATAAGCAGATCTGGTGTTTATTGGGAAGCAATCATTGCTGGCTAGCCATCGAGCGATCGACCTCTACTGCCAGCTTCTCCCAGATTTCACTCCGAATTCTTGTAAAATCACCACTGTTCATCGTGTTGATGGAGCGCGGCCTCTCAATCGTGATTGGATAACGTTCGATGATGTGACCGGGGTTAGCCGACATCATCAGTACCTCGTCACCCAAAAATATTGCTTCGTCCAGACTGTGTGTGACGTAAAGAACAGTTTTTTTGGTTTCGTCCCAGAGTTTTAGCAATTCTTCCTGGATCAAGAGTCTGGACTGTGCATCAAGAGCCCCCAATGGTTCGTCCATCAATAGAATTTCTGGATCATTGGCCAATGCTCGGATGATGGCAACTCGTTGTTTCATACCACCCGAGATCTGATCCGGGAAGTAGTTGGCAAATTTGCTCAAGCCAACTTTCTGAAGCCATTCTCGGGCGATTTCTGTGCGGATTTTTTTTGAAATACCCCGCATCTCAAGTCCAAAGGCAACGTTCTCCATGACAGTCCGCCAAGGAAAGATAGCGTATTCCTGAAAGATGACGTTATTGATTGGCTGATCCTTGCCCTCCCCATGCTGGACGTCAAACTCTCCGGCAGTGAAGTAGTCCAATCCCGCAATGATCTTGAGCAAGGTGGATTTTCCGCATCCAGAAGGACCGACGATACAGACGAACTGACCTTCCTCAATTTGCAGGGTGGCATCACCAATGGCGGTAAACTCTCCTTCCGCCGTGCTGTAGACTTTCTGACAACCTTGGCAACGGATCTTTACGGACATGCCGATTTGAAGAAAGGTGGAATCATTGGTGATTTTTAGTGGTAGCGAAGTGAGCTGCTAATGAACCGAAATAGCGGATCGCAGGGATTGCTGAATCAGGGCTGGGTCACACGATGAATTGGGAAGCACTTGTTGTACAGAATAAAGACTGAAGGATATTCAGCCTCCTTAGCAACCCAGGCCCTGTGACCAGATTTCTCATGGTTTTTTGTCACTGGGCTGGGTGCAAATCAATTAGAGAGTTCTGCTTTTAGTTTAATAACTCCCCAAGATGCTGAGTGCTTTTTTTGTGAAGCGCTCATCGACTGCATTGTTCAGATCCAACTCTGTGGTGTATTCCGTCCGGCCATTCAAACGATGCACGCTTTCAATGTCCTTAAGACCAGCCACTGGAATGACGATGTTTGGATCATAGATCAGCTTCTTTCCTGTACGTAGGGCTTTTTCTGTGGTGTTAGTGTTCGTCATGTAGGCTTTGATGTTTTCTTCGTCAAGAAAGTCATCACCTTGCATAAGGCGAGCTGCCTCTCCCACAGCAAGAACGAATCGCTCTGCCACATCTGCCCGTTGATTGACAAATTTTCCAGAGCCCACAAACGCCACCGTCATCAAGCCAGGGACTAGATCAGAAGCGAGTACCTTGGCATGACCATCATTGATTGATTGGGTGGTGTAGGGAGGTCCTGTCAGGGCTGCATCAATGGACTGATTTGCTAGGGCCTTGGGCATGTCGGCATTGCCAATCTTTACCTTCTGGATGTCATTGAGCATCATTCCCGCTTGTTGCAAAGCTTTAGTCAGTAAATACTCACCTCCACTGCCAGGGCCACCAGCGACACCAATGCGCATTCCCTTCAAATCCTGCACACTTTTGATTGAGCCATTGGCCATCAGATCTGCTCGAGCAATGAGAGCGGTGGGGCTATTCTCCATTGGCTCCAGACCACCCGGTGCGATAATACGCAGATCCAGGCCTCGGCTCCAGCCATTCCAGAGAGAGGTCACGATCGCAATCCCTCCAACATCAATCTTGCCTTCTGACAAAAAAGCAATCGCTTCTGTACCCGATTTCACACGACGCAGTGTTACATCAAGGCCGTACTTTTCGAATAGCTTCCTGCTGTGAGCGACGTACATGGTCGCAAACTTCATGATGGGTACGTAGGCCACTGTTACTTTTTCTGGTGGATTCAACGGTTTCAGACCGTCGTTAGCCAACCCGTTGGAGCTCCAGAGTAAACCAACCGCCATCACAATGATGCTTACCTTACAGGACAAATTCTTGATGTGCCAATTCATGTCATTCTCCTAAAAGTTATTGAAAACAAAGCCCTTGTTTAGAGAGGCCAGGCTTTTTGGTCAAGATATTTCCTGAACTGAAAAATATTGAATCAATTATGTCTGTTGAGTTGGTTGCATAAAGTGCATTAAGAAAACGATTGTTGAGCAACTGTCTTTCCCATTACTTAGATCAGGAGAACCATATGAAAAAACGTCCTATTCTACTATTTGCCTTGGGGATGCTTTTCATCGCAAATTTGGTATCGGCCAATTCCGAATCAAAAGGAGAAGACACGCTTAGTGAATTGCTACGAAGAGCTACTATAGGCTGGAATACAGATTGGTCAAAGCATTCCATAGAATATCGTGAACTACTCTCTGGAGGACCACCTCGAGATGGCATTCCCCCAATTGATCAGCCCAAATTCATTGATAACCAGCAGGCAGAACAATGGCTTGCACCGAATGATCCTGTGATTGCGCTGGAACTCAATCGAGATGCTCGAGCATACCCTCTGCAAATCCTGACATGGCACGAAATCGTCAATGATACTGTCGGAGGAATACCGATAACCATTACATTTTGTCCACTATGTAACTCTGCTATTGCGTTTGAACGAAATTATCAGGGGATTACTTATGACTTTGGCACCAGTGGTTTACTGAGGCACTCTGATCTGGTGATGTATGACCGGCAGACCGAGAGCTTGTGGCAACAGTTTACAGGCGAAGCAATTGTTGGTGCCATGACGGGTGAGCAATTGAAGATGATCCCTGCAGGATTGATCGGTTTCGAGCAATTTCAAGTAGCTTATCCAGATGGTAAGATTCTCTCCAAAGAAACAGGGTACTCAAGAGACTATGGACGCAATCCCTATCCGGGCTATGACGATATTCACAATAATCCCTTTCTCTTTCGAGATCCGGTTGACAAACGACTTCCCGCAATGGCACGAGTTGTTACCATCAGTGATGGGGAGTATCACAATGCGTATCCTGTGAAATTATTGGAAAAACTTGGGGTTGTTCATCATCAACTAGGGGACCAGTCTTTGGTGGTTTTTCATCAAGCTGGAGTCAGCAGCGCCTTAGATACAACTCGGATTGCTAATGGTGTCGATGTCGGAGCGACTGGTATATTTATACCTGTTGTCGGGAACCAAGAATTAACGTTTGTCAAGCGAGCAGGAGAAATTGTTGATGAGCAAACAGGAAGTCATTGGAATATTGTTGGGCAGGCAGTTGAGGGCCCTCTTGAGGGCAAACAACTGAAGAGGCTGATTCACGCTGATCAGTTTTGGTTTTCCTGGGCGGCTTTTCAACCAGACACATTAATTTATAATTTGGATGAGTAGCGCATTTTTAGGAAGGGTGAATGTGAAAGTTACTGAAGAGTTGATTAGCTGTATATTTGGTGACGATCAATACAGATACGAATGACCTCTTCTGGATCTCGTTTCCACCAGTTTTCCTGCGAGAAAATTTCGACTTCATGAAAGCCTGCATATCCAGTATTTTCGACCCACCCCCGAATTTGAGGCAGATCAATCACCCCATCACCCATCATCCCTCGATCCAAGAGCAGATGTTTGGTATCAGGTAGCCAATCACAGATGTGATAGGCAAAAATTCGGGACTTACCGGCTCGATCTAGTTGAGATCTTAAATCAGGATCCCACCAAAGATGATAGACATCACAGGCGACCCCCACACCCTCTCCAAGCGAATCACAAAGATCCAGAGCCTGTGATAACGTGTTGACCACAGAACGATCCGCGCAATACATCGGGTGAAGCGGTTCGATGGCTAGTCGAACTCCTGCTGGAATAGCTCTTTCCAAAAGCCAAGCGATTCCCTCTTCAACTTGTTGACGAGCCTTCGCCAGATCTCTGGAACCCTTTGGCAAACCACCTGTAACCAAGACCAGACAATCTGCATTCAATTCAACCGCTTCTTCGAGTGCCCGTAGATTGTCTTCCAAGTTTGCTTCCCACTCTTGCTGGGTGTTGGCTGGAAACATCCCACCCCGACAAACTCCAGAGACCCGCAGGCCCAGTTCACGAACTTGTTTTGCAGTCGCCTTCAATCCGATCTGGGCGATTTGATCCCGCCAGGGACTGACAGCAGGGATGCCTAGTCTTGCAACGAGGTCGAATGCTTCTGAAATGGTGCAACGTTCACGAATCGTGGCGAGATTGATCGAGAGTTGAGTAATATTAGGCATCAGTTCAACCCTCGCGTTCGTAACCAGGATTTCATGCGAGAACAGGCCAAATCAGGATCAAGTAACAGTCCTGCTTGATCTGCGAGGCGAAACAGTTCTGCAAGGTGAAGGGTGGAGCGCGCCGATTCCTGCCCACCAACCATTGTGAAGTGAGATTGATGACCGTTTAACCAAGCCAGAAAGACAATGCCTGTTTTGTAAAATCGAGTTGGTGCACAGAAGATATGCCGAGACAACGGCACTGTTGGCGTGAGAATCTGATGAAAGCGATTGAGATTTCCCTGAGCCAAGTGTGCCAGTGCCGCTGATGCAGCGGGAGCGATGGCATCAAAAATTCCCAGCAGAGCATCCGAGTATCCTTGCTCATCTCCAGCGATCAACTCTGCATAGTTGAAATCATCTCCCGTGTACATTCGGACACCCTCAGGGAGTAGCCGACGCATCTTGATTTCTGCATCCTTTGACAACAACGAGATCTTGATGCCATCAATTTTTTCTACGTTCGAACTGATCACACCAAGACACGCATCCATTGCTTCACCGGTTTTTGAAGATCCCCAGTATCCTGAGAGTGCAGGATCAAACATTTCTCCGAGCCAATGGAGAATGACCGGTTGATCTGCCTGTTGGAGTACTCTTGCATAAACTTGAGCGTAGTCTGCAGGATCTTGAGCAATCAACGTCAGGGCACGACTGGCCATCAGGATCACTCGACTTCCTGCCTGCTGAACCGCCTCCAATTGTTCCAAGTAAGCCCGTTCAACCTGCTCAAGCCTCAGGTTTCCGGAGGGTAGAAGATGTTCTGTTCCCACTCCTGAAAAAACCACAGCACCTTGGAAGGACTTTGCTTCAGCGACAGATCGTTGAATCAGTTCCAGGGCTTGAGGCCAATTCAAGCCCATCCCACGTTGCGCGGTGTCCATTGCTTCAGCGACGGCAAGTCCATGTGACCAAAGGTAGCGTCGATAAGCCATGGTGGCGTCCCAATCAATGGCGACCTCGGTCCACGGATCGGCAGAACTAGTTGGATCTGAAACAACATGGACCGCGGCAAAGGTGACGCGATTGAGCGATACTCTCGGTGCCTGGAAATCAATAGGATTGCTCAATTCATAGCGATCGAGTCGGTTCCCCCCCGTTGGTAAATCGATGGTCAACATCAGGCCTCCAGATCTGGGACATCCAACCAGCGTCGCTCTGCCCAGCTTTGCATACCTAGTTCTGCCAACTGAACACCTCGAGCCCCAGCCA
The DNA here is from genome assembly GCA_029245725.1 of SAR324 cluster bacterium. Classification (NCBI taxonomy): domain Bacteria; class Deltaproteobacteria; species SAR324 cluster bacterium. Next base: position 9,863 of record JAQWOT010000096.1, read on the forward strand.
TCAGATCATATTTCCAGGGAGCATCTTCCGCCACATGACGCAGGAACATCTCCCATTGCACACGGAAACCATTGCCAAAGACCTCAACATCAGGCACCGTTTCCCAGCATGCTTGAAAATCAATCGGGTTAGGCACATCTGGATTCCAGACCGGTTTGGGGGTGTTGACACGATGTTGCGTGACACAGGAAGTTAATCCCGCAACCGCCGAACCATGAGTGCCATCTACATGGAACATAACCAATTCGTCGCGCTTTACCCTTGTGCACCACGAGGAATTGATCTGAGCAACAATTCCTCCAGTAAGTTGGAAGGTGGCATAGGCAGCATCATCAGCATCAGCTTGATAGTGTTGCCCTTGTTCATCCCAACGTTCGGGAATATGCCGAGCTCCCAAACAGGAAACGGACTGAACCGAACCGAAAAGATTATCCATCACGTAGCGCCAATGACAGAGCATGTCCAAAATAATTCCACCTCCATCGGCCTTGCGGTAATTCCAAGAGGGTCGCTGAGCCTTTCGCCAATCACCTTCAAAAACCCAATAGCCAAATTCTCCACGCACAGAGAGAATCCGACCGAAGTAACCGCTATTAATCAATGATTTCAATTTGAGGAGTCCTGGTAGGAAGAGCTTATCCTGCACTACTCCATGTTTAACTCCCTTTTCACGAGCCAAACGAGCTACTGCAAGGGCATTTTCCAGTGTGTCTGCGCTGGGTTTTTCACAATAAATGTGTTTACCAGCCCGGATGGCCTGGCTCAATAGGTCAGAACGCATCTGAGTAGTCCCTGCATCGAAGAATAGCGTATCTTCAGTATTTGCTAGACACTGTTCAATGCTATCAGACCAGCGAGCAATGCCTTGTTCCTTGGCAAGTGCCTCCATTTTCTTAGCGTTGCGGCCTACAAGAATTGGATCAGGAAGCAGTCGGTCCCCATTTGAAAGCACTAACCCACCATCTTGAATAATCGCTTGGATAGAACGGATCAGGTGCTGATTGTACCCCATTCTTCCGGTGACCCCGTGCATGATGATGCCAATTCGCTGAGTAGCCATTCTAAGGTCCTTTATTTTCGAGATTCAGCATAACAAGCAGTCAATGAACTTGGTCAATGACTTGTGAAAACGGTGGAAAATTTCGAGTGAACGGATACCAACCAGATACCTCTTCTAACTCTGAGTTTTACCAAATTCCTGCTTCATCATCTCAATCCAACCTGAATAGAAGGGATGATTACTGGAAAGTGGCAGTTGAACAATCTCTCCTGTCTTAACAGACCAATAAGCTGCTGTGAGTAGTTCGATGGATCGGCGGGCATCTGCCAAGCTGACAGGAGTTTGTCCTTTGCCGGCAAGAGCCTCATAGATGCGGAGAAACTGACCAGGAAATCTTTCAGGTCTGGGGGGGAAGTCTGCAAGTTCATCGTTGATCCGAGCTTGTTGATCTGGATCAACATGCGAGAAAGTCCATGGTTCATGCCCCGGATTGTAGGGATCTCTCCCTCCCTCAGCTGTAAGGCCAGCAAAGCAGAAACGCAGGCGTGACATCTGCTCTGTTGAGCCTAGTGTAACCGATGAACTGGCTATTGCTCCATTGCTGAAGTTCATCAACACCACACCCAAATCTTCTGTTTCATACCCATTCACACAGTTTGAAGCTTGAGCAAACACAGTGGCGGGGTCTCCAAGTACCTGGCAGAGCAGATCATGAATGTGGATCGCATGAGTGGCAAAGCTCCCTCCAGCTGCTCCATCCCATGTGCTACGCCACATTCCTCGACTGTAATATGCCTCTCCTCGCAACCAGTGTGTCTCAGCAGTTGCGATTGAGGGACTGCCTACCAGCCCTTTGGAAATCAAATGATGAAGCTTTTGAATCCCGTGGCCAAATCGGTATTGAAAAATCGGGAAGAGGCGTTTTCCTGATTGCTGCTCTACTCTTTCCAGTTCGTCCATTTCTGAAAGCGAACGAGCAACCGGCTTTTCAAGAACAACGTGGAAACCTGCTTGGAGAGCTGCAGTGGCTTGCGAAAAATGAAGCGCAGAAGGCGTACAAATATCAATTAAATCTAGATCTTGAGAAAAAAGATCCTCCAGTCGGTTTGTTTGATAACCGACTCTGATCTGTTCTACAAATTCATTGCGACGTTGTTCATCAATTTCACAGACCGCTGTCACTTCATAGAGGTCGGGCAACGTTTGATACATCCTGGCGTGTTTTGTTCCCACACCCGTACCCACCAGTGCCACTCGTACACGTCTCAAAATATCAACCTTGTTATGAACAAAGCGGGGAACGCAATGGTTTCATTGGTGAATTTCATAATTGAGAATCTTGCCATCAATCTCACTGAGTCCCTGCTGAGACCAGACTCTTCTTCCAGGAGTCCCTTGTCCTGTTGAAATGTAGAGTTGATGATCAAGGATTGAGAGATTCGTTGGCAAGTCTAGACCTTCGACCAAAACTCGGCTTTCTTTTGATCCATCCAGCAAGACACTCAATCTACCCGAGTTGCGAACATATCCTCCTGGGTCTGGTGGAGAATGTTTATCGTGAAGATCAAAATCACGAGAAATCAGGTTAGTTGGCCAAGCAGTTGTCAGTTCCAGGAAGTAAACGTTGCCATTGTTATGTGTAGCAACATCGATAGCGGTGGTAAGACCTTCAATAAGATACTCGTAAGTTCTGGTTTTTAGGTCTACCCTCGCGATCTTGGCATCTCCAGGCATGAAAGAGATGGTTTCACCAAAGTAAGCCCAGAGCTGACCCGAAAACAAGGCAACCAGTAAATTTCCTTCTGAGTCCAGCGCCAGGCCTGTAGGCACTGCCTGTTGCTGATGTCCTAATACATCGAAAAGCAGGATTTCTTCGTAGCCAGCTCCAAAGTGGTAAGCACCAATTTGGTTGAGCGTACTCTCTGCTAAGTATAGAGATTGCTGATCCGAGGAGAGAGTAATTGAATTGACTACTCCAGGGCGCTCAATCAAAACAACCTCCACGAAATCAACCAGATCCATTTGGACAATCTCTGTCGTTTCTCTGCCGCTATCTCTCGTGTAGATCAATGTATGGTCGTTCCTGAGTAAGCCATCCCCTGGCCCAACAACTTCATCCCTTCCTGGGTTGAACACCTCCATAATGTTGTAAGAATATAGATCCTCACGCAGGCGTGACTCTTCTGAAGCATCGAACTGATCATCCTTGTTCAAGTCTCGCCACCAGCTGATTTTTCCAGAATCTAGCCCATCTAGTGTTTTTCCGGTACCAGCTTCCAAAATAATTAAACTCCCAGTTGCAACAGGAACAATTCCACGCGGATTGTGCAGCCCACGAGCAAGTTCAGCAGTCTTTGAGCTCAGCGGTTTGGTGAAGGTGCAGAAGAAAGGAAGGATAAGTGCCAGAATGGCAAAACAAAGTCTCAGCACAGTTGCTCAGTTCAAACGTAGCTCATTTGGAATAGCTAGATCCTCAATTAGATCTTTGATCAAAACAACCTTCCCTTTCTCCATTGACCGATTGATGGCAAATCCAGTGATAGCAGACCAAGCTGCAGAAAAATGGTTGGATTTGCGCTGAAGTGGGTCTGGGGATCCATCATCAGCAAAGATGTGATTCAGCATCAGGGGATCTGCACCACCATGGCCACCAGCAGAGCTTGGATTCTTAATTCTTTCGGTGGCTTTCCCTGGTATCAGGAGCGATGTCTGCACATTGCTACCTTCTCGAAGCGAACTTTCATCCCCGTTGATTACGCTTCGCTCCAAGTATTTTTGGGAGAGAGTTCCCTCTGTACCAATAAAGGAAATTTCATAACCCTCCCAGGGTGAGAAAGCAACGAGTCCATAGTTGAGTACTGCCCCTCTGGAATAGCGCACCTCTGCACGAATCATGTCTTCAATTTCAATACTACCATCAAAAACACATTGATCCCTGTGATAGCCATCATAATGCTCATTGTCCGAGTAAAGTTTCTGCAAGTTGTCCGTAGCCTCCAGTTTCAGCCGAAAGCTACAATTCTTTGAGAGGCAGCTCTTACAGCGCTCTCCACGGTTTTTAATCCCTAAACGTTTGGCATTGATTGGATTGTAGTAATGATTGTCCCCTGTTGCATAAGCGGAAACGGGAATATCGGCAATCCACCAATTGATTAAATCAAAATGGTGAGTAGCCTTGTGCACAGCCAATCCACCAGAATTGCTTTTGTAGCGATGCCATCTTCGAAAATAATCAGCACCGTGAATTCGATCTAGATGCCAATCAAAGGTGATCGCCTTAATAGTTCCAATAGTACCACTCATCAAAAGCTCTTTTACCTGTGAGCGGTATGGAGAGTAGCGATAATTGTGGGTGATCGTTGCAGTTGTCTGAGCCTTATTCAGTTCTGTGACAATCTTTTTCAGTTTCACCAGGCTGCTGGTGATTGGTTTCTCACTGATGATCTGGCAACCATTTTTTGCTCCTGCAATGATGTATTTGTGGTGAGTATAATCAGGTGAAGTCACAATGAGAATATCTGGTTTTTCGACTCGTAGTAGCTTGTGAAAATCCTTCTCCAGATAACAAGCTACCGAGACATTAGACTTCTTCAGTGATTGTTCTGCATAGCGCAATCTGCCAAGATTAGAATCACATATAGCCACCAGTTGATGATTGACAGCATATTCTTTTACGAGAGCTTCACGAAACAGTTTGTGCCGGCCACCAACCCCGACAATCGCGCACTTTTTCATACTAAATTATTCTTAATAACCAAAGCAGAACCTGATTGATCAAAAAAGTGTGATGAGCCTAAATCGATATGTGCAGCCAACTTGGTTTTGGATTCAAAGTGTTGTTGACCCTGGTTATGCATCACAAAATTGATGTTGTGATCTGTCTCCAGATAGATGTAAGCCTCACTACCAAGCTGCTCCATATGTGAAACTTCTGTGTGAATCAACAAATCACTTGCCGAAACTTTTGTCTCAGCCTTCACCATCTCCGGTCGGAAACCGATTTGCTCAATCCGCTTATCTTCAAAAGTTTTAAGCGTTGCCTCCGGTATAACTGCTTTCCCAGCGTTTTGTAGCTCGACCAGTTCACTCAATTTGATCAGATTGATCCTGGGTGAGCCAATGAAGGAAGCAACGAAAACATTACTCGGCTGGTTATATAGCTCCAGTGGCTTTCCAATCTGCTCCACTCTTCCGCCATTGAGAACAACAATTCGATCAGCCATCGTCATGGCCTCGACCTGATCATGGGTTACGTAAATCGTGGTTGCTCCAAGCCTTTTTTGCAGCCGTGCAATCTCCACCCGCATCTGCACCCTTAGATCTGCATCCAGATTAGAAAGTGGTTCATCAAAGAGGAATGCCTTTGGCTCCCTGACAATCGCTCGACCAATTGCGACACGTTGTTTTTGCCCTCCTGAGAGCTGCTTGGGTTTCCTCTTTAGCAGTTGGTCAATTTGAAGGATCTGGGCGGCCTTCTGAACCCGCTCATCTATCACATTTTTTGGGATTTTCATCGTCTCCAAGCCAAACGATAGATTCTTATAAACGTTCATGTGCGGGTAGAGAGCATAGGACTGAAAAACCATTGCCAGGTCACGCTTTGAAGAATGAGTCTCTGTGACATTCTTATCGTCAATATGAATCTGGCCTCCTGTAATGGTTTCTAGCCCTGCAATTGAGCGTAGTAAGGTTGATTTCCCACAGCCTGAGGGCCCTACCAAAACAAGAAATTCACCCTTTTTGACCTCAAAATTGACCTGATCAATGGCTCTCACACTATCGAAATGCTTACTGACGTTTTTCAATAATATGTTTGCCATGTTGCTAACCCTTGATCCCGCTCATTGCGATACCATGAACAATAAATCTTTGAAAGATTATAAAGAAAATAAACACTGGAATCAGTGATAGAATAGACATCGCAAAAGATTCACCATAAAACGAAAGGTCCTCTGCACTGACAAAGGCCCGCAGGGCAAGCGGCACAGTGTATTTCTCAATATCGTTTAGGTAAATCAGAGGACCAAAAAAATCTTCCCACGTCCAATAGAATGAAAAGATTGCTGCCGTCCCAAAGGCTGGTGTTGAGAGGGGTACAATGATTTTGAAGAAAATTCGGAAGACAGAGCATCCATCCATCATGGCGGATTCATCCAATTCTCGTGGTAATTGCTTAAAGAACTGAACCATCAGAAAAATAAAAAAGGCTTCCTGGGCCAAAAATTTTGGAACTATGAGTGGATAGTAAGTATTTACCCAACCAAGTTTTAAAAACAAAATATACTGTGGGATCAAGACTACATGGTAAGGGAGCATCAACGTCATCATCATCAACGCAAACCAGAATCTCTTAAAGTTGAACTCAAGCCGAGCAAAAGCGTATGCTGTGAAGGCGCAAGCGATTAGATTCCCAATCACTGAGAAAACCGCAACAATGACAGAATTTTTATAAAATATAGAAAAATCGATCCTCAGCGCCTGCCACCCATTGGGATAGTTTTCAAACGTGAATTGGCTTGGCCACAAGCTGAGGTCATTGAAAATAATACTTTCTGGTTTGAAAGAACTGCTCAACATCCATAACAACGGGTAGAGCATGACCAGTGAGGCAATGGCTAAAAAAAGGTGTTTCAGAAGACTGTTCTGCTTCATCTCTACTTCTCACTTTCGTAGTAAACCCAATACTTGGAAGTATAGAAATAAATTGCCGTAAAGATACTGATGATGATTAAGAGAACCCAAGCGAGCGCAGAAGCGTAACCCATTCTGAAGAATTCAAAACCTTGTTGATAGAGGTAGAGCGTGTAGAACAACAAAGAATCAACTGGAGAACCATTTCCACCGCTGATGATGAAGACATTGTTGAATGTCTTGAAGGCATCAATGGTCTGAAGAACAAGGTTGAAAAAGATGACAGGAGCAAGTAGGGGGAGGGTGATTTTCCAGAATTGTCGAAACTTCGAGGCTCCATCAATCGATGATGCTTCATAGAGATCATGAGGGATCTGACGCAATCCTGCCAGGAAGATCAGCATCGGTGAGCCAAATTGCCAAATAGTCAGTAGAATCACCGTGTAAATGGATGTATCGGGATCAGACAGCCAACTTGGTCCGGAAATCCCAAGAAAAGCCAGCAGGTAATTGACAAGGCCATCGGTATGGAAGACCTGCCGCCAAAGGATACCAACCGCTACACTGGACCCCAACAGTGAAGGTAAGTAAAAAACTGCCCGATAAAGACTAAGACCCTGAACACCCTGGTTCAGCCAGAGTGCAATAGCTAGGGCAAAACCTAATTTGAATGGAACGCCAACAGCTACGTAGAAAAAAGTTACCTTGAGAGCTTCCCAGAACCTATAATCGTCAACGAACATGTACTCGTAGTGTTCAAATCCAATGAAATAGGGATCTGAAACCGTATCGTATTCTGTCAGTGACAGGTAAAAGGATGAAACGATTGGTTGTATCGTCAGTAAGAAAAAGCCTACCAACCATGGCAGCAGAAAAATGTAGGCTGCAAAATTCTCTTTTTTCATTTGAATTTCAGCAACTCCCCCTAGCAAAAGGGGAATTGCTTTGATTGATTACCCTTGCTTCCGACGAATTCTTTCTGCTTCCCGATAGAAAGATTTTGCTGCTGACGCGATCTTGGTTTTGCCAAAGGCCACACCTTCCCAATACCTTTCGAAAGCTCTGTCAATCTCTCCCGCACCTTTTGGTGGAACTGGGGGCAGTTTCTTGGTTCTTCCTTCAATTTCCTCAAGGTACTCAACCATAATTGCTTCTTCTCGTGAATAGCCGGGCTTCAAGAAGTCGCGCATTTCCTTAGTACCAGGCACTCCTCGCTCTAGCTTGAGAATTCCAACCGCTCGAGGGTCTCGGATAAAGAAGTTCATGTATTTTGCCGATAGGGACTCGTCCTGGGTATCTCTGGACATACTGATGAATTGCCCGCACTTGTAATACATACCTGGACTATCACCGGGATTGTGTGGAATTGTTGCCATCTCAATCTGATGATCCGTCAGCTTTTGAATGGCTACAATTTGGTTTGTCCAGTAGCTATCAAATGCAGTTTTTTTGGTTGGAATTCCACTTTTTGCCATCGAGGTGGATGCGGCCTCCTCCGTGGCAGGCCAACTCACGCCTGTCTCTTGGCAGTCCACCCAGAAGGACCAATACTCCTCAATGTCTTTCTGGTCAAAGGCCAAGTCCCCATTTTCATCGTATAGTGCCTTATTTTTTTGACGGAGCCAAATATCTAACCAAACCTCCTGCCCACCATTGTTTACAGATCCGTAAATGCCATCTGGTGTATTTTTAGTTACTTCTCTTGAAATCTTGACGAAGTCATCCCAATTCCACTTGTAAGGATCAAAGGTCAAACCTAACTGGTCCAGAAGGGTTTTGTCATAAGGGACAAATTGTGAGTTCGTTCCGATATTTACCCCATAGACCTGGCCATCGACAGTCCCTCCATCGAAAGAGAACTGTGCAAAATCAGACATATCAATCGCCCCCCTGTCAAGATGGGGATTCAGGGATTTAATGGCACCCCGGCGTGCATATTCAGCAATGTAGCGGTAATCCATCTGGATCACATCCGCCATATTCTTGCCTGCCACTTGGGTTGCCATTTTTGGCCAATAGTCTCTCCAACCCAGTGTCTCTCCTACTACAGTTGAATCTGAAAAAGCTGCATTGAAGGCATCAATCGTGGCATAAGTTCGCTTGTCTCTCTCCTTGTTACCCCACCAGAAGTGCCGAATTCTACCTGCAGCCTTCGTGGAATTGGCTCCTGTAAGTGCAAGCACTGATGTAGCCAAAGCCAATTTCCCAAAATTTCGCCTTGTTAGGTTGCTCATGACTTCCTCTTGAAAATATTTGATATCTGGCTGATCTCCAGCAGGATTACCCTGAGGTTACCTCTGGAGGAAACTAATATATCAAGTTGTTTGAATCGAACTTGGCTTCATGACAATCACCAAGTCGGAAAATAGTGGCTACAGCTTTGGCTAGGAAAAAAAGAGAAAAAAAGAATTTTTTCAAATAGATCTGTATTCCTAAGTTTTAGATGCCAATACAAGACAGCCGTGACCAATTCAAATCAATGAACCTCAGTCAACTTAATGGTTCTGAAGATCAATATATCTGAAGGGGCATCCACTAACCCAAGGAAGATCGTTCAGCAAGCTGAAAGTTGACGAACGTAAAGTTTGCCTTAGGAGTTTTTTGATGATTTCGGTCAATCCAGAAGGAGAAAAAGGGATGCTTAGAGTTTTATTATCGGGTGAAGACAAGGTTGAGATCACTCAGTCTTCTGAGAACAATTTCCAACCTTGGTACCAGCGAGATACGGCTGTGATTGCACAGGCGACTGCAAAAAAGTAGGCCAATTGAGGAAAGAACACAGGAAAGAAGCACATGCTGATGAAGAGGATGATCGTCTCAAAACCCTCCGTCAGACCGCCTAGATAGTATAATCCTTTTTGAGGAAAATTCATCGCAGTGTCGCCGCGCTTTGCAGCAATGGCCGCATAGGCCAGGAAAGAAGAGCCAGTGCCCACGAAAGAGGTAATCAACACCGCAGCGGGTAAAGCATTGACAGGATCAGCGAGAGCAAATCCCAAGGGGAACAGAGCATAAAAAAGAAAATCGCAGCTGATATCTAGAAAAGCACCTCGGTCCGTGGGTTTCGTCTGACGAGCTAATGGCCCATCCAGCCCATCTGCAAAACGATTGATCAACAAAAAAAGTAGTGCCAGAAAATAGGCTTTAATAGCCAAGGCAGGCACGACCATAATTCCTACTAAGAAGCCAAGCAGTGTGATCTGGTCAGCCTTCACTCCCCAATGTGCTAGAATTTTCGCAGGTGATTGAAGAAGCCGTTGCTGAAGAGGCTGAAGGGCCACATCAATCATCTTCGCCTCCACGCATGAAAGCGCTCTACAAACGACAAAAGCCTTGGGTTTACATGAGCCCGACGCCATTCACCGGCTGCATACTTGTTGGCTTCTGCCAAGGTGGGGTAGATATGGATGGTTCCAAGGATTTTGTTTAAGCCCAATCCGTGTTTCATTGCCATTACAAACTCACTGATCAGATCTCCAGCATGCTCACCTACCAGAGTAACTCCGAGGATCTTGTCCTTACCGGGAACCGTTAGCACTTTGACCATTCCCTTGGCAGAGCCATCGGCAATTGCTCGATCCAGATCATCAATGCCATAGCGAGTCACTTCGTAGGGGGTGCCTTTTTCCTCAGCCTCCAGTTCATTGAGCCCCACTCGAGCTACTTCTGGATCACAGAATGTTGCCCAAGGGATCACCCGATAATCCACTTTGAATTTCTTGAATTTACCAAACAGTGCATTGACTGCAGCATACCAAGCCTGGTGCCCAGCTGTGTGTGTGAACTGGTACGGTCCCGCCACGTCACCAGCCGCTAGAATGTGAGGATAAATTGTTTCCAAGTACTCGTTGGTTTGAACCACCCGACCCACTGGGATACCTAGCTCTTCCAAACCGAACCCTTTCAGGCGAGGTGCACGCCCCACAGCAACGATCAGTTCATCGAAGCTGATTCGTTTAGTTTCTCGCTGATCTTCCACTTGAATCCACTTCTCACCATTCGTCAACCCACAACCCACTGCCTTGTAGTTTGTTAGAACAGTCACTCCGTCCCGCTCTAATGATTTTTGCACCATCTCAGAAACCTCTGGATCTTCTCGGAGCATGATTCTCTGAGCCATCTCAATTTGTGTTACTGTGGAACCTAATCGGGCAAAAGCTTGGGTCAATTCCGTTCCTATAGGTCCGCCTCCAAGGACTACCAAGCGTTGAGGTGCCTCTTCTCTTCCCTTCAGTTTTTCCCAGAGGGTATCTGAAGTCAGGCAGCCTACTTCTTCCAAGCCAGGCAGGGGTGGTACAAAGGGAGCTGCCCCTGCCGCAATAATGATTGCCGTGCTGCTTAAGCGTTGAGTCGTTCCGTCTGGATTTTGAATCTCAACCGTCCAGGGATCTACTATCTTGGCATATCCTTGAATGACTTCTACCCCCAAGGAAGTGTAGCGCTCCACAGAATCATGAGGCTCGATCTCCGCAATGACTTGATGCACACGTTGCATCACCTTGTCAAAGGAGAAGGGATGATTACTATCCTGCAACCCATAATTGGAAGCATTGCGCATCTGATGCAGCAACTTGGCGCTACGAATCAAGGCCTTGGACGGCACGCAGCCATAGTTCAGGCAGTCACCACCCATCTTATGAGCTTCCACCAGCGTCACCTTGGCTTTCGTTGCTGCCGCGATATAGGCTGACACCAAGCCAGCTGCGCCAGCTCCAATGACGATCAGGTTTCGGTCAAATTGCTTAGGCTTCGGCCACTTGGCAAGCAACTTTCGTTGTTCGATTTGTTTCACGAAGGAACGTGCCAGCCATGGAAAGATTCCAAGCAGGGCAAAAGAAACCAGCAATCCAGGCGAAGCAATCCCTGAGAGGTTCTCCAGTTGAGCGAGTTGAGTGCCAGCATTCACATAAACGATCGTTCCTGCAAACATGCCTACTTGGCTAACCCAATAGAAGGTCCAGACACCAATTGGAGTCAATCCCATTCCAAGATTGATCACAAAAAATGGGACTACTGGCACCAGCCTCAACGTGAATAAATAGAAGGCGCCCTGCTTTTCAACACCCTCATTGATGCGTTGAAGTTGTGAACTAAAGCGGTCTTGCACAGCATCACGCAACACAAACCGACTGGCCATCATCGCTAAGGTTGCTCCCAAGCTGCTGGCAAAGGAAACCAGCACCAGGCCCCAACCCAAGCCGAATAAGGCTCCACCTGCTAGCGTTAAAACAACGGCTCCAGGCACCGAAAGTGCCGTCGAAATCACGTAAATCAGAAAGTAGATTATCGATACAGTGAATGGTGACTCTGCGTAGGTTGTTGCAAAGCTCTCACGTGAAGCCTGAAGATATTCAAGTGTCAGGAATCGCTGCAGGTCGAAGACAAAGAATAGGAGAACTCCCAGAACGATCACTGTGGCTAATAGCCATCGGCGTAGGTCTTTTTTGGAAGTCTTGTTTTGGGAGGGGATGCTCATCTTTTATTAATCTTGGAGGTTATGGATCTGGCTACAAAACTGTAAATTTCAGTAAATTTCAGCAAATTTGTAACAAATTCACAACAAAAATAGGGAAAATGTTGGATGGAAGCCAAGAATTCTCTTTATTAAGGTTCAAAAAGTGCAGTGAATCTGGATCTTAACAGCTCATTTTGAAGTCAAATGGACTTCAAAACCTTGGGAAGGGTTGCTTTTAGGAAATCTAACTCCACTGGCAATCCTGCTGTAATCCGAATACATCGGTTCAAAGGTGCCACTCCGGGCATTCGCACAAAGACCCCGCAGTCAATCAAACCTTTCATCACTGCAATCGCATAATCTCCATCTCGACCACAATCAATGGTCAAAAAATTAGCCGCAGTTGGCAATGGCTTCAATTGATTGTCCAATGCAATTTGCTGGATGCGTTGTAAAGATCCTTGGACTTGGCGCTGAACGTGATTCAGATGTTCTTGATCTTGTACAGCCTCCAGCGCAGCAATCTGAGAGAGACGACTCAAACCAAAATGGTTCCTTACCTTGTTGAACTCGGCGATCATTCCCGCATTGCCAATGGCGTAGCCGACTCTCATGCCTGCCAAACCATATGCTTTCGAAAAGGTCCTCATGCGAATCACTCTGCCGTTATCCACATCAATCGGTGGCAGAGTTCCTTCTGGAGCAAACTCTCCATAGGCTTCATCTAAAACTAGCAGGGATCCTTCAGGCACAGATTTGATCATCGACTCAACATAATCCGCATCCCACCAACTACCCATCGGGTTATCCGGATTGGCAAAGTAGATCAGCTTGGCTTCATTTTTCTGAGCAGCAGTTAGCAAAGCTTCTCCATCCTCACGGTCTTCGTGATAGGGCACGAATTGCAAATCCCCTCCAAATCCTTGGACATGGTAATTAAAGGTGGGATAGGCCCCGGCGGATGTCACTACGACATCTCCAGGTTCGACAAATATCCGCACGATGTAACCAAGCAATCCGTCTATGCCTTCTCCAACCATCACATTTTCAGGAGCCACACCCAGTTGTTGAGCCAAAGCTATTCGTAATTCGTGAAACTCAGGGTCTCCATACATCCAGGCTTCCTTCGCTCTGTGTTGCATGACCTCAATCACTGCTGGGGAAGGACCAAAGACGTTCTCATTTGCCCCAATTCGAGCTCGAAATGCACTGCCCCGTAGGCGCTCCTGTGTTTCTGGTCCAACAAACGGGACGGCTGCTGGCAGTTCCTGAACCAGCGGAGTTACTTGATAATTAGCCATGAGGAAACCTGATCTAAACGATTTAGAAATTCTGGTTAAGAATTTATTAGAGTTGATCTTTAGGGTTAAGAAGATGGAAAAGTTACCTGATAGATATTAACCATGAAAGGATTTTGATGGAACGAAAAGACCATATCGATTTATTTGGCGGCAGTGTCCTCGTCATCTTCGCGATGGTGATGGGCTTGAACCAGGTGGTGATCAAGGTTGTCAACGATGGAATACAACCTGTCTTTCAAGCAGGATTGCGCTCGCTGTTTGCGTTTTTTGTGGTTTGGGGCTGGGCCCTATGGCGAGGGAAGAAGATCAGTGTCACAGACGGCACCTTCAAAGCAGGTATCTTTACAGGCTGCCTCTTCTCGATTGAATTCATTTTTCTCTTCCTGGCCTTGGACATGACGACTGTCGCCCGCAATTCGATCTTCTGGTACTCAATGCCCGTCTGGATGGCAATCGGAGCTCATTTCCTGATTGATGGAGAACGCCTCAATGCCCAGAAAATTCTTGGACTGATCATCTCCATGGTGGGCCTAGTTTGGGCTTTTTCAGATCGGGGATTAGATGGCGAGTCTGGAAATTGGGTTGGAGACCTGATGAGCATTCTCGGCTCAATGTGCTGGGCTGGAATCGGGCTTTCGGTCCGGGTGAGCAAACTCAAAGAAGCAAGCATCGAAATGCAGCTACTTTACAATCTGGCAGTTTCCACGATTGTTTTGCTGCCCTTTTCTCTGCTCTTTGGAGACTGGATCCGAGATCTGCAAACTATGCACGTTTTTATGCTCGGCTTCCAGGTTGTCATAGTCGTCGCTGGTGGTTTTCTTGTTTGGTTCTGGGTACTCACCATCTACCCTGCTTCGGACATGGCCTCCTTTGGCTTTCTGACCCCTGCCTTCGGTGTGATCTTCAGTTGGCTCTTCCTCGATGAAGCGATCAGTTTAACCATTTTGGGTGCGCTGGTGCTGATCTCCGCTGGAATTGTCCTGATCAACTACCGGCCCAAAAAGCCTATCTCCAACGAGAATGCCTAATTCCCAACAACGTTTCATTAACAAGGTGGCTTATAGGCTCGGAGTCCCAACTGCTTTGTATCCAAGGATTCTTTAGAGAAAAGCTCGAGTAAGCTTTTGGGAAGTGCTTTTAGTTAGGGCTTTTGACAACAATTGGCTGAAGTGGAGGGGCAGGGGGAATCAGAGAACGGATATCAGCAAAGGGGTGAATGGAATCATGGCGAAAAGCCTCAGCAAAGCCACCCAGCTGACCACACTGAGCTGAACGGGAACGTCCTTGAACTCGGGACATTTCGACAAAGTGCTCTGGTCCCTGGGTTGTGTGACAGAGAATGGCCTGCTCCTTCAAATCCTGAAAAGGAGTGATATCGACGTAGTAGTTGGGTAGAAACTCATTACCCATCATTGGATCCACCCAAAGCACAGGAGCCCGAAAACTTGCAGCAATCAATGCTCCAGCAGAGACCGCTCGATGATCAGCATGGTAGTCATTTGGAGCATGCGCCACCAACAGATTTGGTTTGAGGCGCACCACCTCAGCCGTCAACCTTGAAGCAAATTCTTCAGACTGTGGAAGTTCACCATCTGGGAAATTCAACTGAATCAGGTTGGCGTCCAAGACTTTGGCAGCAGCGATTGCCTCCTTGGCACGCAACTGTGCAAGCTTTTTGGGATCATAATTTCCTCCCCTTGCACCATCGGTTGCGATCAAGATCGTTACTTCTGCTCCCATGGATCGCCAAGCCGCTATCGAACCCCCACAGTAGATGTCGGCATCATCTGGATGCGCCATGATCAGGGCAATTTGCATCTTACTGATCTTGAAGAAATTCCAGCACCATTGCAGCGGTCCACGTGAACCGTCCCCCTCCACAAGCTTCACCAGTCTTGGGGTCGTAGTACTCAGCAAAACCGCTGGAACTGATCAATTTGAGAGAATCGTCCAAAATTTTCGTACTGGACTCCTCCAAATCGGCGGCCTCCAAACCATCGTTGATCATGTAG
This sequence comes from SAR324 cluster bacterium, assembly GCA_029245725.1. Lineage (NCBI taxonomy): Bacteria > Deltaproteobacteria > SAR324 cluster bacterium. Next base: position 25,262 of record JAQWOT010000096.1, read on the forward strand.
TTAATGATCAGCCAGACAGGCCCACGCCAGTAGCGTTTGGCATCAAACCTTGAATCTGCTGGATCGTGGCTAGGGATGCTGAAGCGGCATTCTTCGGAAATTTGCTCGATACGATGAGCAATCGCTTGGGCCCGAGTAAGGCGAATCGGGGCGAAGACCGCCAGGAGACCCCCAATCGAGGTACTCTCAATCAGTTGCCCTGTCGTTCGATCCTGACAGAGATACTGCCTGTGTGGATCACTCCAAAGATTCTCCAAGGCCTCTAACCCTCGACGAGCCCAAGCATAGTTGCGCTGAGCGACATCGTCCATTTCCAGTTCTTCTGCGAGAGCAGCTAGATCAAAGCAGGAACGAATCAAGATCGCATTAAAGCCGGGATCAACCACCCGGAAAGGCGAGGCATCATGCAGTTTGCTGTTGTCCCAGCCGAGTGAGCGAAAGTGTTCCACCAGCCAGAGGTAGCGGTCGTACTGTGCCTTGGTGGGGCGATGTGCTGGATTAGCGTGCTCAGTATCGCGGCGAACGTAGTCAGTGATACCTTCGGTTGGTACTCGCTCAAAAGCTTCGTCCCAGTCAATCGAGTTATCTCGTCCAGCTTCCCAAGGATGGATAATGGAAACAAGTCCTTCCCGCTGTGGGTCTCGATTTTCAAAAAACCAGGCATGCCAGTGATCAACTGCGTCGACCAGGTCTTCGATACGTTCTTCAATTTCTTCTGGGTCGGCACAGCGTTGGTACAAACGCCTCAGGACAAAACCGGCAACAGGCGGTTGGGTGATGCCACTGGTGGGAACTGAAAGGCCAGTAGACCAAACTTCTGGGCCTGGAAAATAGCCATCGTCCGGCTCGTGAAAAACAATGTGTGGAACCATGCCGTCTGACCACTGGTGTTCAAACAGTGTTTCGATTTCACGCCAGGCGCGATCTTCGTCCAGATACGTCCAGCCGAGAGCTGTCAGGCAACTGTCCCAATTCCATTGGAAAGGATACAAGCCTTTGGTGGGGATCGTGTAGCGTCCTTCGCGGTCGTTCTCACTCAGGATCTCTGCTGCGAGTTCACGAAGTTCTGTAGGGTTCAAGGCCTCTTCCATTATTTCCTTTCAAGTGGAGGCAAGTAGCAATTGACGTCAATGATGATTTTTGTGATGGATTAACATCAATTTAGATTCCAAATTACTGGCAAATCCAGCTAAAGTTTCCATCTTTTTCTCAACAAATTCATCAAAAAGGCCATGGCACCCTCGATAGACCTGAAAGAATTACAGGAATTGATTCAGCAACGAAGCTCACAGGGACGGATCCTTGTTGCATTCGCAGGACCTCCCGGATCTGGAAAATCTACCATCGCTGGTGAACTAGAATCAGCCCTGAATCAGGAACAGCCTGAGCAGGCGATGATTTTGCCAATGGATGGATTCCATTATGATGATCTGTACCTGGTGCCAGCAGGTTTAAGGCCACGCAAAGGAGCTCCACAGACCTTTGATGTGTGGGGATTTTATCACATTTTACGACGTTTGCGTGAGAGGCAGGAAGAGTTCGTGGCAGTGCCGGTTTTTGATCGAGATTTGGAGATTGCCCGAGCTGGAGCTCGATTGATTCCTGCAAAAGTACCGGTGATCCTGGTAGAGGGTAATTATCTACTACTTCAGCAGGAACCTTGGTCGCAGTTGAGGTCGCTGTTCGATGTGGCCGTTCTGCTCGAGGTGCCGGAAGCTGTGTTGGAGAAACGACTGACTGCACGCTGGCAGTATTATGAGTTGCCCTCCGAGGAAATTGCTGCGAAGGTGAATAAGAACGACCTACCGAACGGGCGTTACGTGATGGCTGAAAGTGGTGGAGAAGACTATCGCCTGAAGAGCGGATAAACGCTTCCCTCCTGATATTTTCCTCCTGAATTCCGTTTTTCGCAGACCCTCATCCGATTGATCCTCTTGATTGGAATGGTGATCAATTCGTCTGCTTCATTGAGTATCCTGTTGATTCTGATATACTATTGGACCGAGGCGCGCCCTGTCTACAAGGGCATTTTGCTGATGATTCTGGCGAGTTTTGCCTTCAGCTGCATGGACACCATCGCCAAGATGATGAGCGCTCACTATGATCCCTTTCAGGTAGTCTGGGCCCGTTATTGTAGTCAGAGTTTTTGGTCCCTGGTAGTCCTTGCGCCCTTCATAACAAGCTTGCTGAAAACCAGGTATCTCAAGCTACAGATTCTGAGATCGGGGCTGTTGTTTGGTGCAACGTTAGCCTTTTTCTCAGCGCTACCCTATCTGAAGTTGGCTGAACTGTTTGCCATCTTTGAGGTAGCTCCGCTGCTGATCACCTGCCTCTCCTTTCTGATTCTCAAGGAAAAAGTCAGCTGGCCGCGTTGGGTGGGAGTCACCATCGGTCTGCTAGGAGCATTGATCATCATTCGCCCTGGTACGGAGGTCTTTACTCCCTACGCACTGCTACCGATCGTGGCGGCGGGCTGTTTTGCTGGCTACTCGATTATGACACGTTTTCTGGGATCTGAAGAGTCACCCTGGACGAATTTTCTCTACACTGCCCTGATCGGAACAGTGATCGCTTCGATATTGGTAATTCCAAAGTGGCAACCGATTGTGCTGGAGGATCTACCGATTCTGTCAAGTTTTGGGATCATTGGGGGAATCGGGCACCTGATGCTGATCTTTGCCCTGCGGTACACCCAAGCTTCAATCTTGGCACCCTTCTCCTACTTTGGCTTGTTGTACAGCAGTTTCTGGGGATTTTTTATCTTTGATGAGCTACCAGACATCTTCACTTACCTTGGAGCCCTTGTGATCGTCGCTTCGGGCATTTTTGTCTGGTATCGAGAGAATAGCAAAACCGTGGTTGCGGTGATGCGGGAAGGCTAGGTTCTCGAGAGAAAATCATCGGCGAGTGCCAAGGTTCCAGCTGTATAAGTTTCAATCACATCCTGTGCTGCTGGAGTCTCAGCGTGACTACCAATCCAGGCGGTAAGTAACAACCTGCGAAGCAGCACAAAAGTGGGAAACATCTTCGCATCCTCCTCACTGAGTGGAGCAACGCTTCGGTAGCCTCGAATCCAAGAATCTTCCAATTCAGCAACGATGGGTTCATGTTCGAAGAAACTAACGGCAGCCGCGAAATCATAGACAAACCAGCCAAAACCGCAGTCATCAAAATCAATGATCCCCAAACGGTCTCCTTCCACGAGAAGATTGGCGAGTCGCAGGTCGGCGTGGATCAGTCCAAATCGGTCTGCACCCTCTCCAAATTCATTAAGTTGGCGTTTCAATTCTAGGCAGGTTCTTTCCAACAACTGTTCCCCATCCTTTGTCAATTTGGGTGCATCTCGCCAGTCTCCCCAGTGAGGCTTCGGCCCCACTGTAGTGTCAAAATTCCAGATCTTGCGGACAAAGGAAGATGGTTGCTTCCAAGTTCGAACCTGTTGGTGTAGTCGGGCGCTGATGGCCCCTAGTCGCTCAAAGCCACTGTTCAGGTTTTCCGTTGGAGAAGGCTCAACTCCGGTCATAAATGCGAAAGCCGTTACAAAACGTTGCTCTCCCTGCATTTCGAAGCTGGTCAGATGTCTGCCACCTTTGACTATAAGGGGTTCTGGGGTTTCGACAATCCCCTCTTCACGCAAGGCTACGATCCAATCCAGCTCGGACTCGATCTCTTGTTGGGTATGGTAGCCCGGTCGATGAACTCGGAGCACGATCTGTCGTCCGCTATCGGGCTCTTCTGCACGAAATGTTGCATTCTCAGAGATGGTTAGCAATTCGACATTGGTTTGGGGGTCAAGCCCCCATTTGTCAAGTAAACCAATTACTCCTTGCCGTAGTGTTTCGATCAATTGATCGTCATACATCTCTATCACTACAAACACTTTGCATGAAAAAATAGATCAGAGCGAAAGGATTCTGGGTCAGTTGACAGATTCAATGAAATACTCGATTTCTTCAAGAATCGTGGTACGGTCGTAAAGTTGTTCGATCCATCGGCTTGGGAAAACGCTTGTCCCCCCTGCTGCTCCCAGAAGCGCTCCAAGGATGGCACCACGATGACAGTTATCACCACCGGCTTCCGTATTGGCAATCAAGGCCTTCTCAGCATCAGTCTCATACTTGGCCAGCAGATAAAGTAGAGAAGGAACAGAGTGCTCGATGTAGCATGCAGGACTGAAAATTGGGCCGATGACTTCCTGGTCCTGCCAGTCTTTACGATCTGCTTCTTCGAGCAATTTGGATAGGCGAAGTCCCAGTGGTTGAGTGGCTTCAAGCGTCTGCTCCCTAAGATTGGTGGAGTGCTCTTGCTGAAGCAATTTGTGTAACAGCTCCATGACGGGTTCTGCGTAGTGTTCCAGCTTTGGAGATCGATGAGTCAGTCGTAACTGAGTGCGAATTGTCAACCAATCTCCCATCGATTTGACAAGAACCGGAGGAAGCAGAACGAGGCCTCCAACCGATGCTGTGTTGTGATCCTCTGCGCCAGCACAGTTCTCAGCGGGCTTACCCTTGGCCCAGTTGGCAAAGAAATCTCGATGGAAAGACTCAGCATAGCTGTCTTGATGAGAGTCTGTAGTAGTCATGAAATCAATGTAGGGCTCCAAAAATCTATCTGTTGAGTAATCCGGAATAGCACTCCGCAATAAGACCCGCAGACACTGAAGGTTCAGGGTGTTTTCCCCAGCTCGCAGTGCATGGTGGTAGTGGAGCTTGGGTCTGGCCCAGAACTCCTTGCGCCCTTTGAGGATCACATCGCCCACGATGCTACCGTGCTGTTTTCCACGCCCATGACCTCCTGTATTGGAGAGGTGCAGCAGAGAATCTGGATGAAATTCCTTGGGGGTCTCCATATTGCGGATCGGACCGTAGTCCTGCAGAAGGGCTTTGGTATTGTAGTACCAATGAACAGGCATTGCGAGGGCATCTCCGATGAACATACCGAGGAGCATTCCGCGAATTTTCTCTGGTTGGTAAGGGCTCATAAAATGTGTGTGAATTCTAATTGATAGGTATGGAGTTAAATTTGTGAATCAGCTGATTCTGATTTCTTGAAAGATATATCTTGGAATCCAACGAAAGGATTCCCAAGACTTTTTCATTTTTAATTTGTTGGAGAGGAAATATTTCTCTTACAAATCCTGCATACTACGATTGAAGTAACACTATTTTAGTGAGTGTTTTGGTAAGCTGGAGAAAAAAATGCTGATTGTGTTTAGCCAACTTTTCAATCGGCCTAGTGCTGTCTTCGGGATCGCTGTGATCCTGTTGATGCTGTTCGCGGCGGTCTTTGCGCCCTGGCTGATGCCGCACGATCCCTTTGAACAAAGTTTTGATGGATTGACACTCATGGGGGAACCCCTTCCCCCGGGTGGTGAATTCCCATTGGGCACGGATCTACTTGGACGAGACTTGGCCTCACGACTGATTTTAGGCACTAGAACCTCACTCATCATTGGTGTGTTGGCCAATGGGATTGCCGTATTGATGGGCGCCTTTGTCGGGATTCTGGCAGGCTATTTTGGGGGTTGGTTGGGAATGGTCCTGATGCGCTTCACCGATCTGATGATGGCCTTTCCCGCTTTACTGCTGGCCATCGTTCTTGCTGCTATCTTCAAGCCAAGTCTGTTGATTGTGGTCTTGGTGATCGCAATGGTAAATTGGGTCCAGATGGCCCGGGTGGTTTACACGGAAGCTCGTTCCCTTGCAGAGCGAGAATTTATTCAGGTACAGAAAGCGATTGGTTCGAGTCCATTTCGGATCCTCTTTCATCACTTACTCCCACATTTGCTTTCATCGATCATTGTATTTGGCACGCTTGGAATCTCAACAACAGTCTTGTTGGAAGCAACCCTCAGCTTTCTAGGTGTTGGAGTTCAGCCACCCACTCCATCGTGGGGAAACATCATCTTTGAGAATCAAACCTATTTCAACACAGCACCCTGGTTGGTCTTTTTTCCAGGAGTAGCCATCCTCCTGTTGGCCCTGGCCTTCAATCTGGTGGGGGATGCTCTGCGGGATATTCTAGATCCTACCTTGAAGGGCCGTCACTGATGCGAAACTATGTACTCCGTCGGCTGTTGCAGAGTGGCCTAATTCTGCTGGGAATCTCATTGGTCACCTTCATTCTGCTCTACCTAATTCCAGCTGATCCAGCACGACAGATTGCTGGCAGAAGTGCCACTGCCGAAACCGTTGCGAACATTCGAGCCCAACTGGGATTAGATGATCCAGTCATGATTCAGTACTTCAACTATCTTGGGAATTTGGTTCAGGGTGACATGGGGCGCAGTTACTTGCAGAAAGTGGAAGTCAGTGTACTGATTGCCGGTCGCTTACCAGCGAGCCTGCTACTGATGGTTTCTGCAATTGTGACTGAGTTGATCCTTGGATTGACCATTGGAATTGTTGCTGCCTTACGACGCAATAAGTTTGAAGATCAAGCACTGATGATCTTCAGTTTTGTTTCAATCTCAGCACCTCAGTTCGTGATTGGAATTCTTTTGTTATATTTCTTTTCTATTCAGTTGCAGTGGTTGCCGATTGGAGGCTATGGAACCTTTGCACACCTGATTCTTCCATCTCTCACCCTAGGCCTGCTGGGCGCTGGGTGGTACTCGCGCATGATGCGCTCTTCTATGATTGATGTCCTACATCAAGACTTTGTACGAACGGCCCGAGCAAAGGGAATTGCTCAGAGCCAAGTCATTGTGCGACATGTAATTCCCAACGCAATCTTGCCAATCATTGCCATGGTTGGTATAGACATTGGTCTATTCATGTCAGGGATTGTTGTTGTGGAGAGTGTGTTTGGCTGGCCAGGTATAGGGCAACTTGCATGGCAGGCCATCCAGCGAATTGACATCCCAGTCATCATGGGAGTCACGATTGTTTCCGCCACAGCAATTGTGCTGGGTAATTTGTTGGCTGACTTGATCGCACCGTGGATCGATCCACGAATCAAGATCAAGTAACCCCATTCAAGGATAAATATGTTCAAGCTTTTCCTGGCAGGTCTCACTGGACTTGCACTTTTTGGCAACGTGGCATTGGCCCAAGTTAATGAAAATGCCCCTCAGGGTGGTTCTATGACGGTCACGTATAAGGATGATGTTGCGACACTGGATCCGGCAATTGGCTATGACTGGCAAAACTGGTCTATGATTAAGAGTCTTTTTGATGGCTTGATGGGATACGAGCCGGGAAGTACTCAGCTGCGTAATGAGCTGTCCGCAAGCAACACCATTTCAGCAGATGGGATGGTGCACGTCTTTAAATTAAAGAATGGAATCAAATTTCATAACGGTCGTGGAATCACAGCTGCAGACGTCAAGTATTCACTGGAGCGTGTGACAAATCCAAAAACTCAAAGCCCTGGTGCAGGTTTCTTTGGGATGATCGATGGTTTTGATTCCTGGAATGCTGGGCAGGGTTCTGGTCTTTCCGGTGTTAAAGTGATTGATGACAAGACCATAGAAATCCGACTTTCTCGTCCTGATGCGACATTCCTACACGTGATGGCACTCAACTTTGCTTCGATTGTGCCCAAGGAAGCAGTTGATGCCGCAGGGGAAGATTTTGGTCGAAAGCCAGTCGGATCCGGCGCTTTCAAGTTGGCAGAGTGGACTCCCGGACAACGAGTCGTTTTCGAAGCATTTGACGGATACCACAGAGCTGGAGTACCCAAGCTGGAGAGTGTGACCTTTGAGATTGGGCTAGAACCGATGGTGGCTTTGCTCCGCTTGCAGCAAGGAATGGCAGACACATTGGGTGATGGTATTCCTCCAGCGCAGTTCATGCAGGTGATGAACGATCCCAACCAGTCAAAAAACGTAATCGAAGGAGGGCAACTCCATACGGGTTACATCACGATGAACACCCGGATGGCTCCATTTGACAATGTGATGGTTCGCAAGGCCGTCAACATGGCGATCAATAAGGAGCGTATCGTCCGCATCATCAATGGACGTGCCGTTCCGGCAAACCAGCCGTTGCCTCCAACAATGCCAGGCTATGCCAAGGATTATAAAGGCTACCCCTTTGATCCAGACGGTGCCAAGAGGATGCTTGCGGATGCTGGATTGGCAAATGGTTTTTCGACCGAACTGTTTGTATACAACACCGATCCAAACCCACGAATTGCCCAGGCGATTCAACAGGATTTGGCGGCGATAGGGATCAAGGCTGAAATCCGCAACCTGGCCCAAGCCAACGTTATTGCAGCAGGTGGTGAACCCGATCAGGCACCAATGATCTGGTCTGGAGGAATGGCCTGGATTGCTGATTTCCCTGATCCTTCCAACTTTTACGGTCCCATCCTGGGTTGTGCCGGTGCTGTTCAGGGTGGATGGAACTGGTCCTGGTATTGTAATGAAGCGCTGGATGCTCGAGCAGGTGAGGCTGATTCAATGACGGATCCCTCCAAGACCGCGGAACGGGAAGCTGCCTGGAGACAAATCTACGTAGATATCATGGATGATGCCCCATGGGTCCCAGTCTTCAATGAACAACGCTTCACCTTCCGCTCTGACAAGATCGATGGTGATGGGACACTCTTTGTAGATCCGGTTCACATCCCAGTCAACTACGACTACATCTTCTCAACGCAAGCCAAGTAAGCTCTCATGTGCCAGAATCGTGATCACACCATTCATGGCGCCAACCATCACTTTGGGTGGGACAACTCGTTTTCACCCGCTGTTGTGGTGGCTCCCGGGGATCGGCTGCACTTGGAATGTTTGGACAGCTCGGCAGGGCAGTTCACTCCCCAAAGTACGACATCTGATGTCCCCAATCTTGATTTTGGGAAGGTGAATCCTGTTACCGGACCAATTTTTATTGATGGCGCAGAACCTGGGGATGTGCTCAAAGTTGAGATTGAAGGCTTCCATCCTTCAGGCTTCGGTTGGACAGCTAATATTCCAGGTTTTGGCTTGTTAGCTGATCAGTTCAAGGAACCTTTCCTCAAGGTCTGGAAGTATGATCCCAAGGAAATGGCTCCTGCTGTCTATTCTGATATTGCCAGCATCCCTCTCAAGCCCTTTGCAGGTACCTTAGGGTTGGCCCCAGCCGAGGATGGACTGCATTCGGTAGTTCCTCCCCGAAGGATGGGTGGCAACATGGATATTCGTGACTTGACCAGCGGTACAACACTCTACCTGCCGGTGGAAGTCAAAGGTGCACTGCTGTCTATCGGGGATACTCATGCTGCTCAAGGCGATGGTGAGGTCTGCGGAACGGCCATTGAGAGTCCAATGAATGTGGATGTTCGTGTGGACCTAATAAAGCAGACCCCGTTGGTGAACCCACGTTTCACTACACCAGGGCCTGTCACTCGACATCTTGATTCCAAGGGTTATGAAGTAACAACAGGGATCGGTCCAGACTTGATGTCTAGTGCTGGGAACGCAGTCTCCAGTATGATTGACTTGCTTTCTACCGCCCATGGAATTAGTGCAGTGGAGGCATATCTACTGTGCTCAGTTTGTGGCGATCTGCGGATTTCTGAGATCGTAGACATGCCCAACTGGGTAGTCTCCTTCTACTTCCCCAGGGTGGTCTTCGAGTGACTTCCCCTCAATCTCCCAACTCTTCTCAAGTCCAGCATCCTGGAGGGAGTCTTCTATCCGTCCAGGATCTGCATGTTCAGGTCGCTACCCCTACTGGAGCAAAAACAGTCCTTGACGGGCTCTCTTTTGAATTGGGCCGTGGGGAAACACTCTGCCTGGCTGGTGAAAGTGGGTCTGGCAAATCCATGACGGCTCTAGCGATCATGGGATTGTTGCCAAAACCGATGGCCCGGATCTCCAAGGGATCCATTCAACTTGGTGATATTGAACTAACTCGCCTCTCTGAACGTCAGTATCGGAAAATCAGGGCTGCGCAGATCTCGATGATTTTCCAAGAGCCGATGACCTCCCTCAATCCAATCAGCACGGTTCAAAAACAACTTTGTGAAACCTTGCTGGAGCATGGACAGTGCAGCCGGCAGGAAGCCCCAGATCGAGCCCTAACCCTGCTCAAAGATGTATGCCTAACAGAACCGGAACAGCGTCTTCAGCAATATCCTCATGAGCTATCCGGGGGTATGCGACAGCGAGTGATGATCGCCATGGCCTTAGCCTGTGATCCAGAGATTCTGATAGCCGATGAACCAACTACGGCGCTTGACGTGACAGTACAGGCTGAAATTCTTGAGTTGATGCGCATCCTCCAAAAAGAACATAACACCGGGCTGCTGATGATCACTCATGATATGGGAGTTGTTGCTGAGATGGCAGATCGTGTGTTGGTTATGAAGGAAGGTCAAGAGGTGGAGACTGCTGCGGTCCGGCAACTGTTTAGCAAGCCAACCCATCCCTACTCACAAGCTTTGTTGAAGGCTGTTCCTCGTCTCGGTTCCTCTGAGCCCAAGGAGCCACTTCCGACCACCCTTGAGAGTGTTGTGCAAATCAAGGATCTCAAAGTTCATTTCTTTATTCGAGGAGGGGTGTTTAATCGTCTGGTGGCTCGAATTCATGCTGTCGAAAACGTCTCACTTTCCATCCGGGCTGGTTCAACCCTTGCGCTTGTGGGGGAATCTGGTTGTGGTAAGTCTACTATTGGCAAGGCGATTATGGGACTTGTTCCTTGGTCTGGACAGATTCAACTGAATGGTGACTCGATTGCTGGCCTCAGTCGTCCGCAGATGCAAGGAGTGCTGCGGAACATTCAGATGATCTTTCAAGACCCAGGGGCCTCGCTAGATCCAAGAATGAAAGTCGGGGAGCAGGTGGAAGAACCAATGTTGGTACATGGGATTTCCCGTGGAACAGAGTTGAAAGATCGAGTGGCTTATCTTTTTCAAAGGGTTGGACTCTCCAAGGATGCTATCGAACGTTATCCGCATGAATTTTCAGGTGGCCAACGTCAACGTATCTGTATCGCCAGAGCCTTGTCTCTCTCTCCCAAAGTGATCATTGCAGATGAGTGTGTTTCTGCCCTAGATGTTTCTATTCAGGCTCAAGTTCTGGAATTGCTCAAGGAACTTCAGCAGGAGGATGACCTCGCTTATCTATTTATCAGCCATGACATGGCTGTGATCGAGCAAATGGCCGATGAGGTTGCCGTGATGCGTCTTGGGCAAATCGTGGAGCATGGATACCGCGATGCAGTACTTCGCGATCCACGTCATTACTATACACAAAGGCTGCTATCAGCAGTGCCCATTCCTGATCCGGAGATTGAACGAGCCCAACCTCTCAGAGAAGCTTCAGCAGAACCGGAATCCCCGATTTTCAAACTTCACGAACATCCCACCCCACTTCATCTCCAAGAAATTGCGCCAGGGCATCTTGTCGCATCTTGATGACTGTCTAGTAACTTCCAGCCTGTAAGCTGTTTTATAACTGTCATACCAAGAAATTGTTTGACAGAAGCCAAAAAATCAATAAGTTCCCCACAGACCAATTCGCTTATTCGAATCATATCTCAGGATGAGTGGTTACAGAGAGCGTGATTCCCAATGGACTGTTGAATCATGGCTAATGTCGGGCTTTCACATGCCCATATCTTTCGATTCATCTCGAACAGAGGAATGAAAATGACCAAAGAGAATGTTTTTCAGGAATTTGGACGAAAAAGTTTTCGGACTTTAAAAAATTGCGTGTTAGGGACCACTCTGGCCTGTCTGACCGCTTCCCCCGTTTTGGCCTCCGACACTCGTGTGGCACTGGTACCCGGTGGACCACATCCTTACTTTGCAGCGTGGGAAAAAGCTGGGCAGGACGCCAAGCGGGACTTCGGTCTCTCGGGTGCAGACTATCGTGTTCCACAGAAATGGGAACTCAGCCAACAGAATCAGTTGCTAGAAAGCCTGCTCACTCAGGGCTACAATGGCTTCCTGATCTTCCCTGGAGATCCAGTTGGTACGAACTCAATTGCTAGCGAATTGACCGCGGAAGGAACACCTGTCATTGCCTTGGCTGGTTGTCTGAAGCAACCTACCCCTGCGGTGTTCTGCTTGGGAACAGACACGGGTAATTCAGCCTACCTAGGCACCAAGGAATTGATTAAGACCCTCGGTGGAAAAGGCAAGATCGCTCACTTTACGGGGTTTTTGGTAGATCCCAATACTCAACTGCGAATCGATGCGGTGCAGAAGGCTGCTAATGAAACCGGTGGAGCGGTGGAAGTCATTCAAGTGATTGCGGATATTGACGCTCCAGAGCCAGCCGAAGAGAAAATCAATGCCTTCCTCGCGGCACAAGCTGACAAGGTTGATGGAATCGTAACGACTGCCTGGGTTCCTGCAGTCGTGGCTGCCAATTCATTGCGGAAGATTGGGGACAAGCGCATCAAGATGGTGGGTATTGACCATGATGAGGTTGTACTAAAGGCAATCAAGGACGGCTACGTACACGGCACCATGTTGCAGAACCCATATGGTCAGGGCTACATCGGTTCCTTTGCAATGGACAAGCTACGAAGTGGCTGTAAGGTCAACCAGAATGCTCCCTTCAAGTCCACGGCTTTGACCAATCAGTTCATTGACAGTGGAACGGCTTTCGTGGGTCGTGACAAGGTCGATACCTACATCGGCGCGATGGAAGCGGTCACTGAGGACTTGATGGCTTCCTTTGAATCGACCTACCTAGTCTGTAACTGAGTTTTCCTTGGAGGTGATGAGCCTCCTTGGAACTCTCTGAAGAGAATCCTGATGGCCTCAGCGCAAGAATCTTCACTCTCAACGAAAATCAATGACCAATCGTCGATGAGGAAATTTTTCTTTTCCAATGAGTTTGGCCTGTTGTTCCTGATTGTTGTATTTGCCACGGTCTTTGCGCTGTTGACCGCCGGCTTTACCTCACGCTTCAACCTGTATGCACTGGGTCGGAACATCTCCATTGACGTAGTGATTGGCTTTTCGATGATGGTGGTGATTGTCACAGGAGGGCTGAATCTCTCAGTAGGCTCGATCGGTGTGTCGGCAGTGATGTTTGGTGGCTGGCTGATTGAAGGGATGGGTAGTACTCTCCCCGTTGCTTTGATTCTACTGCTTTTGGGTGGTGCACTGCTTGGAGCCATCAACGGAGTGATGGTCGTACGGACAGGGGTGCATAGCTTCATCATCACCTTAGCCACGATGAGTGTTTTCTTTGGTTTGATGATCTGGCTGACGCAGGCAGAAGCCTTCCGGAATCTTCCACCAGAAGTTGCCACCTTTGGCCGTACTAAAATTTATGGCTATCTCTCTCCGCTGCTGTTGATCAGCTCCGGGGTCGCGATTATGTTGGCTGTTCTCTACCGCTACACCAGCTTGGGACGCAACATGCTGGCAGCCGGTGCTAACCCGACTGCTGCTGAACTCTCCGGAGTCAACGTCAAACGCACCTTCATCTTGTGCCATGCTCTCTCTGGGCTACTGGCTGCGTTGGCGGCTACGATGTTGACCTGTCGTACGGGAGCTGCGATTCCTTCAATGACAGGACATATTGGTCAGGACTGGCTACTACCTGCGTTTCTGGCACCAGTTCTCGGAGGCACCTTGTTAAGTGGGGGAAAGGTCTCTGTATTGGGTACCTTCTTCGGAGCCGTACTAGTCAGTTTGCTCACAAACGGTTTGTTGTTGCTGCAAGTCAGTGAGTTCTGGGTGCAAGCCGTATTGGGAGCTTTATTGCTCAGCGCTGTTCTTCTGGAAAAACTGCGAAATGTGGTTCTGCTTCAAAACCGCTTCATTTAGGGCATTCTGATGCCACTCCAAAAACTTCTGAAGGCTGAGTGGTCGGGACTGTTGTTGGTTGTGATCCTGGCTATCATGCTGATTGGTTACCTCAAGCCAAGTTTTCTGACTCCCTTTAACATTCAAATTTTGCTCGCTGCGATCTCGGTCAACATGGTAATTGCCTTGGCGCAAATGCTGATTGTAGGGATCGGCCAGATGAACCTCTCGGTGGGAGCAATCGGTGGACTCGTAGCCATCTCTTTTGCTGGATTGATGGACATCTTCCAGTTGCCTATTCCACTTGCAGTGCTTGTAGGTTTGCTAATTGGCTTGGCAGCAGGTTTGTTTAATGGAGTGATCATCGCCTTCACTGGTATCTCTGCATTTATCATCACCTTGGCGAGCCTCTCTGTCTTTAAGGGAATCAACCTCGGTATTACGGAAGCACAACCATTTTACGGAGTAGCAGAGTCAGTAAAATCTTTTGGAAATAGTAGCTTTATTGGAACTTTACCCCTGTTGATTTTGCCTGCTTTGCTAGCTCTAATTGGTGTTTGGTTTCTGTTAAACAGGATGCGGTTTGGGCGCCATGTTTTGGCGGTTGGCGCAAGCCCAACAGCAGCCGGTTTGGTGGGGATTTCTGTACGAAACATCGTAATTGGCACCCATGCCTTGTCAGGCCTGCTGGCTGCCGTTGCTGGAATGATGGTCGTAGCTCGGTTACAGATTGGACAACCAACGATTGGCGATGACTGGTTGATCCTCTCCTTTGCCGCACCGGTGATTGGAGGAGCTGTTTTAGCTGGTGGGCATGTCAACGTGATTGGCACTTTACTGGGGGTAACCACCATTGCCATCATCACCCAGGCGTTAGTCCTTTTTGAAATCGACCCCTTCATCGTACAGATCTTCCTGGGCCTCTTGATCCTTTGGGCGGTTGGTATCAATCGACTGCGTGATCTGCGCCTCACTTTCTTTTCAAAGCCAGCCTGATGTCTCAGCAGATTACCCTGAAGGCCTCTGGTATTTCCAAGAGTTTCCCTGGTGTAAAGGCCCTACAGAATGTAGAAATTGAGCTGCATGCTGGTTCGATTCACGCCCTGCTTGGAGAAAATGGGGCTGGCAAGTCCACGCTGATCAAGATCTTAACGGGTGTGTATCAACCTGATGAAGGGAGCGTAAATCTCCTTGGACAGCATGTGCACTTCTCGGATACCAATGAAGCTCGCCAACAAGGAATTGCAGTGGTCCACCAGGAGCGCCATTTGATCCCTCGTTTCTCTGTTGGAGAAAATCTCTTTCTTGATCGCCTTGGAGAAAATGCTTGGAGCTGGGTCGATTATCCAAAATTGCATGAAGAAGCCAAACCCTGGCTTGCCGCTGTGGGATTGGATCTAGATCCCCAAACTCCAGTAAAGCAGCTCTCTGTTGCCAAAATGCAGCTCGTGGAAATTGCTCAGGCGATCTCACAGAAATCACGTGTCCTGCTCATGGATGAGCCGACGGCTTCCTTGACCCCTCATGAGACAGAGAAGCTCTTCTCCCTCTTGCAGAAGCTCCAGGACGATGGGGTCACGATCGTTTTTGTGAGCCATAAGCTTGAAGAGGTACTGCAAATTTGTGATTACCTGACTGTGTTGCGAGATGGTCAGAACACTTGTACCAGTGAACCAATTGCGCAGTACGACCGACAGGATCTGGTCCAACTGATGATTGGGCGGAAGGAACAGATTCCCGCCTGGCAAACTCGTGAAGTCAACCGACAAAGTCCAAAATTGGAGCTACGTCAAGTCAGCACAGAAGTGGGACACCAAGAACTGAATCTTCAACTGTATCCGGGAGAAATTCTTGGATTTTATGGATTGATTGGGGCGGGACGTAGTGAGTTGGCGAAGTCACTGATTGGCTATTTCCGAATGACAAAGGGAGAGTACTTGCTGGACGGTAAGGCAATTCACGTCTCTGGGGTGTCCATGGCGCGGGATCGCTATGCAATTGGCTATCTGAGCGAGGATCGAAAGTCAGAAGGTTTGATCCTACAGCATGACGTATTGCAGAATTCAGGCATCACCGTCTGGAGAAAGATTTGCTCCAAGTTAGGTTGGCTCTCCGATCAGCAGGTGACCCAACGTGTCTCACCTTCAATTGACAAGTTGGAGGTCAAGACACCTTCGTTGTCACAGATGGTGGGTAATTTGTCCGGAGGCAATCAGCAGAAGATCTCGGTAGCCAAGTGGCTGGCGGCTCAGGTGGAGATCCTGATCGTCGATGAACCGTCTGTTGGAATCGATATCAAAACCAAGGCCTACCTACATGAGTTGATTCGGGAACTGGCCGATCAGGGTACTTCAATTCTCCTCATCACCTCCGATATGCCAGAAATCATTACCTTGGCGGATCGTATCATCGTAATGGATGAATTTTTGATCAAGGGAGACCTACCGAACACCCGCAACTATGAAGAGATGAGCACCGGAATCATGAATTTGATTCATAGCTGAAATTTCTGAAGGGCTAGCCAGCACAAAGAATCATTGGATTTTAATTTCCTTAAACCGCAATCCTCCCAAAAAATTATTCCCTTCCTTCCTTCCTTCCTTCCTTCCTTCCTTTTATTGACTGTCTTGCTTTCTCCTCAATAGCTGCTAGAGAATTCCAATATTCATCAATTACCTAAAATGAAGGTCTCCCTGTTCAGTGAATTTGTAAAAGTTCAGCTCTACTCCGAGGCCCAAAAAAAATCTAGCTCATGAATTCCATCACTAAATCCAATTACGACCAGATTCTAGATAAAGCAGCAGCCATTCAGCGCAAGTGGAGAAAAATTCCAGCTCCGAGAAGAGGTGAATTGCTACGGGTCTTTGGCAATCAATTGCGCGAATCTCAAGAAGGCATTGCCCATTGCATCATGACCGATGCCAAGAAAATCCAGGCAGAAGCCCTGGGAGAGGTGCAGGAGGCGATCGACATGTGTGACTTCGCCGTAGGGCTTTCGCGGCAACTCTATGGGCTGACGATTGCCAGTGAGCGTCCAGAACACAAGCTACAAGAAGCCTATCATCCGTTGGGAGTCATTGGAGTAATCACTGCGTTCAACTTCCCCTGTGCCGTCTGGTCCTGGAACCATTGTCTCGCAATAGTTTGTGGGAACAGCGTGGTCTGGAAAGCTTCTCCCAAGGCGTTGCATGTTACTGCCGCTTGTAAGCAGGCCTGGGATCAGACTGTGCAAAATTGTATGCCTGGGGAGGGATTTGAGGATCTGTTGCAGTTGGTCGAAGGGCATAAAGAGCAAGCGGAGTGGATGGCTGATGATGCGCGCATCAGCCTGCTGAGTGCGACGGGTTCAACGGGGATGGGCAAGGCGTTGGCTCCACGAGTTGCCACCCGTTTGGGTAAGGCGCTCTACGAGCTCGGGGGGAATAACGGGATGGTTGTCAGCCAACATGGCAACCTCGATCTGGCGGTTCGGGCAATTGTCTTTGGGGCGGTTGGTACAGCAGGGCAGCGCTGCACCACCTTGCGTCGCTTGATCGTACACGAGTCGGTTTATAATGAACTGCTGTCCAAGTTGAAGCCAGCCTATGCGAGCTTAGCTGTTGGAGATCAATTCAATGCAGAAACCCTGGTTGGGCCATTGATCGATGGGGCAGCCGTTGAAAGGATGCAGAATGCCTTGTCTTCTGCAAGAGCAAAAGAATATATCGTTCATGGTGGAGAGCACCTCGGAGATTGCCTGGTGCGTCCGGCCATCGTTGAAGTGACAGAACAGTGTGAGTTGGTACGGACCGAAACCTTTGCACCGATCCTCTATATGCTGAAGTATTCAGAGTTGACGGAGGCAATTCAGCTACACAATGGTGTTCCCCAGGGTCTGAGTTCCTGTATCTTTACAGACAACCTGCAGGAAGCTGAGACCTTCACCTCGGCAGTTGGTTCAGACTGTGGGATTGTCAACGTGAATATCGGCCCCAGTGGTGCAGAAATTGGTGGCGCTTTTGGAGGAGAAAAGGAGACAGGGGGAGGCCGCGAATCTGGTTCCGATGCTTGGAAGCAATACATGTGTCGTAGCACGATTACTATCAATTATGGAAAGTCACTTCCCTTGGCTCAAGGGATCAAGTTCGGAGATTGATGGTATGCCCAAAGGTTTCTATCGAGTGCCAGATGTGCAGTTCGATCTTCAGAAGATGCAGGAGGCCCTACAAGAGGTGGATTCCGGGGTGGCTCGGCAGTCTCCTCTTGGTGAACGAGACATCAACGCCATTTGCCTAACCCAGATTCCTGGTGATCCAAACTCAATCACGGGTGGGAATGTTCGCGGTTTGTTCTGGACCAAGCCTGATCATACTGGGGTTGAGGTGCAACGTGATGATCCGATTGATGAAGAGAAGTATTCGGAGTTCGTCAAATTGTTTGAGGATACCTACTTCAAGGAGATCTACGACACTTTGATCTCCCGCTACAAGTTGGGTCGAATCCGCCTGCTTTGGAAGCTCCCCCGCACCACTCTGAGTTGGCATCGTGATCCGGAGCCCAGACTTCATATCCCGATCATTACCAATCCTGGAGCCCACATGGTGATTGAAAAGGTCAACCATCACATGCCAGCAGACGGTTCCGTTTGGATCACGAACAATACTCGCTATCACAATGCCTTCAATGGTGGTGAAGAAGACCGAGTTCATTTGGTAGCGACTGTGCTGGATTGTGATCTGAGCATCTTCGATCAAAGTTGACGATCTCAGTGTTGTTGATGAGAGTGGGTGTAGATGAATTGGTTGACAGTTTCAAAGAAGTGAACGCTATGAAAGTTTTTCGAAGTGTTTCGCTGTGTATTGGGCTGGGACTCTTATCTTGGGCAAACTCTCTTTCAGCTCATGAGGCCTCGAAGATCAATGCGGAGAGCCTGTTGAGAAAATACTTTCGTAGCGAAATGTTGTCCTACACCAGTCGGGTGGAAAACCGCTGCAGACGAATTGGGCTCAATGTTGGAAATGTTGATCAAATCCTGGTGGAAGAAATTAAGAAGGCTGAGCTACAACCCTTGGCTGAGAAAATAGAAGTTTCTCTTCCAAGAATCTTGCTAGTGAGTGAGGTAAGCTGCCTTTCACAGTATCTTGGCAATACAGTCTTCTACCGTACAAGCGTTTCCTTCCAGTGGGAGGATGGTAAAGGTGCAAGTGGTCGGTTAACTTTGGGTCCTCCAGTGAGTGCGATGGGTTTGGGTGATGAGGTGCGCAAGCCCCTCAATTCTATCCGAAAGGCTGTTCGTGAAAAGATTCGTGATCTGCTGAATGCCCAGCGTCGTCAAGCTGAATGAAGCTTGGTTTTGTTGATCCAACTTAGGCGTACTGGACGATCAAGACCGAGCGATCGTCAGAAAACTCCGTACTAGTGGAACCCTTGATTGCGGGACAGCTGTCAATCTTACTTGGATCAATGGATTCGATTCGGGCAAACTCTCCCTCCCACGCTGCCACCGTCACTTCATCCGGTAAACTGAAATAGCCGTCTGTAAAGAGTTCAAGGCTCTTGATGGAAGCCTTTGAACGAGAAAAGCAAAGCATCCCCTCGCCAGCTAGGCTCTTTCCATTCAATGCAGCATAACCCATGGGAAGTTTCCCTTGATTGGCAAAGCGGTGCTGCGAAACCACTCCCTGTTTGAGAAAGCTCATTGCTTCTGCTGCTGTAGCGGGAAAATTGAGTTTGATGTGCTCTAACAGGTCTTGCTGTTGGGTAGCCGTCAATACTCCCTGCTCGAGAGCCCTGTCCAGTCCGTAGTACACCACCTGACGGGTTTGATATTCCAGTTCATCACCTTCCAAGCCCTGTTCACTCAAGAGTAGGAAGAGCGTCTGGCGCGTGAGAGTGGAGACGTGGTCAATTTGTTTGTGCAAGACTATCTCTTCCTGGCCATTCAGACGCACACCGCTATCCCCCAGCAGGAAAAAGAACAACTCTTCGCCAACATCCCAGGCAAGCACCATTGTGGTTGAGGGCGGTTTGCCTTCCGCTTGAAGTTGGCCTTCCGCAATTTTCTGTAACAAGACTACTTCCAGTTGCTCATTGACTTGATGAAGCAACTCTTCGTCTTGCACCAATTGTTGAGTTGCCCAAAGTCGACCGACAGCTTCGGCACAAGTCAATGCCGCAAAGCGTCCGCTGGTAATTCCGTCGAGCATTGTTTTGGTCGGATCAGTTGCCCCGTCAAACAAGGCATAGAGGCCCGGCAGGGTGAGCAATACATCCTCCCCTGGGGCTTCAAAAGATCGATACTTAGAACGGTTGAAACAGGAGATTTGCATGAATAATTAAAGAAAAGAGGCACCATCAGAACGGGAAACCTTCATCACCGTGAAGACACAGACTGCTGTGCTGACCAATAAAATTGTTGAGAGGGCAGCTGCAATACCAAATTCACCATCCAATACAGAGAGATAGACTCTTACCGGCATAGTCATAGTGGATGATGTGTAAAGGATCAAAGTTGACGATAGTTCATTAATTGCTGTGATAAAACTCATCATCCCACCAGCGATCAAGCCCGGTAGCATTAGGGGAAGTGTGATTTTGAGGAAGACCCTGGAGGGAGCCACACCAAGGCTGATAGCAGCCTCTTCAACTGATGGTTTAACCGTACGTAGGGTTGCTGAAGTGGAACGAACACCGTAGGGCAGACGGCGTATGAAAACGATCAGGACGATGATCAAAGCTGTTCCAACCAAATCTAAAGGCCAGGTATTGAAAGTGACGACAAAGCCAATTGCCATAACCACTCCTGGCACGATGTAGGGAACCATCAATAGGCTATCGAGTGATCCAGACCATACATTGCTTTTACGTACGATTACATAGGAAATGAATCCGCTGACCCCAACGATCAATACAACGGCCAAGGATGCAAAGATAAAGCTGTTTGCGACTGAATCATCAATCTCTCGCCAGACCCGTTCATAGCTACCCATCGCATAGCCACCGCTGAAGACAGGGCCCTTGGTGGCCAGGAAGGAAGTATGAATTACGATCAGGTTTGGAAGCATGCTGATCAGCACTACTAGATAGCAGAAACCTTGAATCAGGAGACCTTGTGTCCCTACTGGTTTCTGTTGCTCAATCTTTCGTGAAATCCCACTGACATAGCGCCGCTTTTTCATGAAATTACGCTGAGCGGTCACTACCAAAATAGAAATTATGGTTAGGATGATAGAGATTGTCACAGCTAATGAGGGAGTTCCTCCCATTTCAGTTGTGTATTGGTTATAAGCAATTGTGGAGAGAGTCCTAAAGTTTTTACCAATGATGGAAGGAGTCCCAAAATCCGCGATGCTCAAGACGAAGCAAAGAATTGCGCTAGTGCTAACTGCTGGAAATGCCAGGGGTAGAGTAATCCTAAGAAATCGTTCCCAGGTCTTATAGCCCAGGTTCTCCGCAGCCTCTTCATAGGATCGATTGATCGCACTTAGCGCCCCCTCCGTCATGATAAAAACAAAAGGGTAGTACTTGAAACTGAAGACAAGAACAATTCCTGGCAGGCCATAAATCAGAGGTGGATCAAGCCCTAGACTGCGAAGAAAATTAGTAATGGATCCATTCGCACCCAGCAGCATTATCCAAGCATAAGCCCCGATGAAAGGAGGGGAAACCAAAGCTAAGATTGCAAGTGTAGAGATAAAGGGTCGCCAGCGTACTCGATAACGTGACATGAAATACGCTAGAGGAATTCCCAACAAGCAGGCGCCAAGCATTCCAAGCATGCCAACTAACAGGGTGTTAGTTACTGCCGTAAGGTAGTAACGGTGGGAAAGAATCTTCAGGTAATGTTTGAGCGTCCATTCTCCTGTATCTGCATCAAGGAAACTAAGATGCAATACTTGAGATAGGGGCCAGAGGAGAAATATCGCAATTAGTGCTACGACACCGAGAAGGATCAGGTTCCAGAAGTCAAATAGACGCTTCATCAATTAACCAACATGCGTCTCCCCTCAGCATCGGGGTCAAAAAACTTTATTGCTCTCCAATCAAAGCTAATCCTGTGTTGTTGCTTGGTTTGTAAGAGAGAGGATTGTTCTCCTGCAGGGATAATAATCTTAAGTAAAAAATTACCAGAAACGTTTACACTGAGGTGATATTCACGTCCAAGAAAGTTGACTTCATCAAGTTCAACATCTAGCAGGAGATCGGTCTCAGAAACCTTTATTGGATCTAACTGAATTTGTTCAGGTCTGATGGAAGCTAGCCAGCCAGCGGCCCCTGTGTTTTGAAATGCTTCTGGTGGATTTTGACCAGAACAATTTTGGCTGAGCTTGCCTACTTCAATGAAGTTGTTTCCACCCACAAAAGAAGCTACAAAAAAATTTGCAGGGTTTTGGTACATCTCAATTGGTGAACCAGTTTGTTGAACCTGCCCTTCATTCAGCACGCAAATCAGGTCAGAAACTGCAAGAGCCTCTTCCTGATCGTGAGTAACATAAATTGTGGTGATACCGAGTTGTTTTTGGATTCTACGAATTTCGGACCGAAGTTCCTCACGAAGCTGGGCATCCAGATTCGATAGAGGTTCGTCCATTAGAATTACTCTCGGGCTCATAATCAACGACCGAGCCAAGCCAACTCTTTGCTGCTGACCTCCACTCAGTTCATGTGGCATTCTTTTACACAGTGACTCCAATTGAACAACCTGCAGGATGTCCATCATTCGCTTCTGATATTCCCTGTTGGGGAGCTTAAGACGCTTCAATCCGAAGCCAACATTGTCTTCCACATTCAAGTGAGGAAAGATGGCATAGTCCTGAAAAACCATGCCAATGTTTCGTTGATGTGGGGAGAGTGAGCGAATAGAAGCCCTGTCGATTTTTAAATCTCCAGAGTCAATATCATGGAAGCCTGCCAAAGCCCTCAGGAGTGTTGTTTTACCACATCCGCTTGGACCTAGCAGTGTAAAGAAGGCCCCACTGGGAATATCCAGTGAGACCTGATTTAGGGCTTGGAAGCTACCATATTTTTTTACAGCAGCTTCAACTGTAACTTGTGACAAGAAAAAGACTCGTAGGAAGTTCTCACTGAACGTCAAGCAAGGTGTCGCTCCAACGGCCCACCAGCTGTTTCTTGTTTTCTACTGCCCAAAGCAAGTCATATTCGATGGTCTTGATTTGGTTCAGCGGTGTGAGTTCCTTCACAGATTCGACATCAATCCGCACAGGTCGACGGCCAATTGCTGCAACAGAGCTTTGGGCGTCTTTGGAAATCATGTAATCCAAAAATTGTTTGCCGGCACTAGGGTTTGGCCCGTTGGCAACCAGAGCCATTGCGTCAGGAACCAGGGAAGTTCCATCAGAGGGGTAAACAATTTCTACTGGTCCGCCCCCTAGTTTGTAGCGTAAGGCTGCATCTTCTAGAGTGATCCCAACTGCAGCTTCTCCATCATTGACAAATCGTGGAACTGCACCAGAACTGTTCGAGAGAACCATATTGGCCATTATATTTTTGTAGGTATCCCAACCCTTATCGTTGTTCCCATAAATTTGTAGGACAGTAGCCAACTGGATGTAGGAAGAACCAGACTTATCTGCACGAGCGGAAGAAATTTTTCCTTTATAGGCAGACTTGGTTAGGTCAGACCAAGACTTAGGGACATCAGCTCCCTTCATCTGTTGATTGTTGACCAAGAAGACAGAGACGATCGCTGTAAAGGGTAACCAAGTTTGGCTTGGCCGAAGCTGTGGATTGATTTTATCATCATCCTTGGGTGTGTAGTTGACAAACAGTTCCTTGTTGAAATCCACTAACTCACCACCAACGCTCCAAATAACGTCTGCTGTTTGACGCCCTTTTTCAGCTCTCAAACGATTAAGCAATTCACCTGAACCAGCTTTAACAATTTCGACTTTAATGCCGGATTGTTTTTCAAAAGCTGGAACTAAGGTGTCAATCAGTTTCTGGGGAGCAGCAGTGTAAACCGCTACTGTCTCTGCTGCTATGGTATTGGCAGAGATGAGTGCTGTGAAAGCTGAGGCGTAGAAGAATATTTTTGAAAAGAACGAAGTGATCTTCATCGGAACTCCCTAATGAAAGAATAAACAAGGTCTTCAACTATATTTGCTGAAATAAGACCTATGATAGGACCGCATTACACTGGAGGAGCAGTAATCCAATTTCAAGGGAATTGTGACTTCTATTGATCACAAAAATCTGAAATTTGCCTTTATGAATTAAGCCCCATTTCAAAAAAGAGAGGGCTGTTGAACAGGAGCCAGCTCTTCTGGTTGCAAAGCCAAGGACAACAATGGAGCTCTGAGTAGTGGTTCCAGCGTTGGGAATGGTCTGTTCAACCAGTTTGAGACTTCAACAGGAGGAAGGAGCAGTGGCATGCGATGGTGAATCGGAGCGCATTGAGGAGTGGGCTGGGTGGTCAGAGTCACCAGACGATTGGTTGAATCCTTCTCTGCAAACCAGATAGCTGCCATGAATAGAGTAGATTCATCAGAGGCATGAAGGCGAAATTTCTGCTTCTGACCGCTCTCCAAGATCTTCCATTCATACCAGCCACTGCAGGGGATCACGCAACGTCGTGATCGAAACGCTTCACGAAATGTCATTTTAGTAGCAACAGTCTCGGCCTGGGCGTTGATCAGCAGTTGCTTGCTCCAGGAGGGTTGGATGCCCCACTGAAGACGGACCTGGGTGAAGCCTCGGGGCTCAGCCTGTAGAGTATCTACCTGTTGTGTGGGTCGTAGATCACGATTCTCTCTACTCTCCCATTCTACGCCAAAGCCTACCTTGACGGCATCAATGATTTTGTTCGGGAGAATATCAATCCGTCCACACATGGTCAGATACTTTAGAATGTGTTCAGTCTTAGTCGTTGCTGCCAGAGTTCCTCGTAGTACGGCAACGCCTGTTGCTCCAACTCAAGATACCGACCTGTCAACGTCTCTCCAAGGGGGCTGGGTGGACCGAATCCCTGGCTTGCCTGAACATTGTTGTACCAATAGGGGGCCCAGGGACCGTCATAGGGCTTTTCACCGGACTCCCAACTCAACATGGCATCGTAGTAAAGTAATCCAAGAGCAGTACAGATTTGAGGAAACACTAATTCAGGATTTGCCAGCATTTCATCACTGTCTACGATCAGTTTTGGTCCCTGAAAATGATTCAGTTGCTGCCATTGTTTGGCCTGTTCCACGATACCAATATCAGCCAACTGTGCTTGGGGCCAGACCTTGGCAAAAGATCGAATGACCTTGCGTGGATGACGAACCCAAAAAATATGGACTGCATCCTTGGCCCACTCCCAGGGCATCTCCACCATGTGGTGTGCCATGTTCTTCAGATACAGTTCACTGAAGCCTTGTTGACAAAATTGCTCAATTTTACAGATGCAATCTGTTGGAGTGTTAGGAAGTTGTGCAAGAATATCGACTCGGCCAGGGTGGTCAAGTCCTGTCCGTTGGAGATATGGTCCGTAGAAGGGTTCATCAATCACCGCACACCCTGGTCGCCGAGCAAAGCTGTACATCAGTGCTGTGCTGATATTGCGAGGACCGGAAATAGCGTGGATCAAACGGGTCTGTGTCATCTGATGGGAGTCAATAATTGGTCAGATCTCACTTCCCCCAATTCAAGGCCACTGGATTCAGAGGTCTCAAGATCTCTAACAAGCCAGCCTTAGTTTGTGGATGCAATGCCGGGATTGGATGTCGGCAGAAAGCAGATTGAATGACTCCGCCTTCCTCCATCAATACCTTGGTTGCCCGAAAGCCGCACTGACGATTCTCGAAGTTGATGGCAGGCAGCACTCTGGCGTAGGCTGAGGCAGCCTGATCTGCTTTCCCTGCAAGGAAGTGCTCAATCACAGGCTTGATTTGATCAGGGATCATGGCGGAGGTCATTGAGCCAGTAGCCCCAGCTTGGAGATCCGCCATCAGGGTAATGGCCTCTTCTCCATCAAAGGGCCCTTCAATCGCGACTCCTCCTTGTTCAATCAGTGCGCGCAACTTGTTGGCTGCCTGGGGGCACTCAATCTTGAAGAGCTTGACCATCTCAATCTCTCGAGCCATCCGAACCAGGAGGGGAACAGAAAGTTCAACCCCAGACAGTGGAGCGTCCTGAATCATAATTGGGATTCCCACTTCACCAACTTGAGCAAACTGCTCAAAGGTTTGATCTGGGGTTCCCTTGAGGAGTGCTCCGTGATAGGGAGGCATCATCATCACCATCGCTGCACCCAATTCCTTACTGAATTGAGCCCGTTGCAGCACAATGTGGGTGGCGTAATGGCTAATGGTAACAATGACGGGAACTCTCCCTGCGACATGTTCCAGGCTGAGTCGGCTCAATGCTTCTCTTTCTGCATCTGTGATCAGAAACTGTTCTGAGAAGTTTGCCAGGATACAGATGCCATCGACACCTTGATCGATCGTACAGTCCAGCACACGCTTCATTCCTTCGTAATCTACTTCCCCATTGGGATGAAAAGGAGTGGGGGCAACAGGCCAGATACCAGAATACTTGCTCATTTATGAACCTCAGTAGAGTAGTGTTGAAGGGAAACAGTTAATTTTGAAATGACTTATAATGGAAAAAAACCAGGAGGCTAGTCTAGTCTTTTATTAGCTGGAAGAACTTCCTGCATTCACCAGTTAACAGAATCAATCTCTAGAGGAGAATGGCGCAACTCAAAGTGGTTTATCAAGGGAAAGGGGCCAACCTTGTTGGCAAGGCTTGGCGTTATGGAGCAATGGGCGGAACCTGGGAAGAGGGACCTGTGGAGGGCCAAGTGATCGTCTCACTGCAGGTACAAGATCGCAATTACCAACTTTTGATATCTTTTCTGCAGGATGATCCCAATGTAGTTGAGATTCTGGACGGTCCACCAAAGTCTGCAGAGTCTTCATGAGCTAGTACAATAACTTCTTCAAGGCTTCAATTAAGCACTGTCCATCGGCTGGAGTGTTGTAGCCCTGGATCGAGATTCGGGCAATACAATGTTCCTTCCAGCGGAAGACAGGGATCTCGATTCGAAATTCATCGTAGAGATGGTTCTTGATGTTTACCACGTCACATTCTGGCAAAGGTAGGGAAACCATCTGCATGCCAGCCCTCAGTCCGGGCTCTACCAGTGGATTTAAGCCAGTGATGCCAGACCACTCCTCAGCAATCTGCCAAACCAATTGGTGACAGGCTTGTTTGACCTCGGCCCATTGATGCTTTTCCAAAAAGTCGATTGCTGCTGGAATTGCTAACAGTGGGGCCAAGTCCCGAGTTCCTTGGAATTCAAGTGAATCAATGAAACGAGAATTTCCTAGAGCACCCTCCTCTTCAGCATCTGGGTTCCAACCGTGGCTAACGACCAATGGTTCAATCAGATGTTGTACGCGAGGTTGGACATGCAGAAAAGCAGACCCTTTCGGAGTAAGCATCCACTTGTGACAGTTGCCGGAGTAAAAGTCAGCATCCAGTGCATCTAACTTTAGAGGGATGTGACCCGGAGCATGAGCACCATCGATGACCGTCCAGATGCCTCGCTCCTTAGCTCGCTGAATCAACTCTTCAATCGGAAAGGCAAGGGCTGTGGCGGAGGTCAAATGGCTGAGAAAGAGAACCTTGGTTCGAGGTGTGACCTTTGACCAGATAGCTTCCGTAAATTCGGTGGCAGAAGCCAGCGGGAGAGGAACTTCGACATGAATATACTTGGCGCCTGTCTTGCGAGCAATGAAGGTCCAAGTTTTTTCAAGC
The DNA here is from genome assembly GCA_029245725.1 of SAR324 cluster bacterium. Lineage (NCBI taxonomy): Bacteria > Deltaproteobacteria > SAR324 cluster bacterium. Next base: position 52,694 of record JAQWOT010000096.1, read on the forward strand.
GCACCATATTCGTGGTCTGTCGTCAGGACTTCATCCCCTTCCTTCAGAGGTAGTGAGCGAGCGACGATGTTTAGCCCCGTAGTGGCATTGGTCACTCCTACAAGATTGTTCGGATGTGAACCGACAAAATTCCCAAGGTGTTCCCGCACATTCCGAATTAACTTTAAGCTTCTTCTGTTCTGATCCAAGAACTCGACTGGTTGCTTTTCGAGCTCCAGTTGCCAATACTGATAGTTTTCAAAAATAGCACGTGGACAGGCCCCAAAAGATCCGTGGTTCAGAAAGACGACATCGTCTCTCAACAGGAAGTGCTTGCGTAGTCCAAGAGCCATAAAGTTTTTAGTGATCAGGTGTAAAGGTGGCAGGCAGTCCAATGACCGGGCTTCGCTTCTGCAAACAGTGGGGCCTTGGTGGAGCAATCAATTTTTTTGTTTCCCAAAACCTCATTTCTACGGGGGCAACGAGTGCAGAAGGCACATCCTTTGGGAGGATTTTCTGGGCTGGGCACTTCTCCTTCGAGCAGTACTCGGTTGGCTTCACGTTCACGTTCTTTTTCAGGATCAGGAATGGGAATTGCGGCAAGCAGAGACTGCGTATAAGGGTGCAGCGGATCTTCATAGATCGTGTTGCTGTCTGTCAATTCCATTACCTTGCCCAGGTACATTACGGCCATCCGATCACTGATGTGCCGAACCACTGCCAGATCATGCGCAATGAAGAGGTAAGTCAGTTTCAGTTGTTGCTGGAGGTTGCGCATCAGGTTGATGATCTGGGCCTGTATCGAAACGTCCAAGGCGGAGATAGGTTCATCGGCCACAATGAAATCAGGTTGTGCCGCAAGAGCTCGAGCGATTCCAATCCGTTGCCGCTGTCCACCAGAGAACTCATGTGGATAACGGTCGGCAAACTCCCTGGCCAGACCCACCATCTCCAGTATTTTCTCAACTTCAGAACGGATCGCAGAGCGGGGATGCAATTGATGGATGTACATTGGTTCGCCAATGATGTCGGCGATTTTCATCCTCGGATTCAGCGAGGCATAAGGATCTTGATAGATCATCTGAAAGCGATTGCGCATCTTGCGCAAGGCCTTTCCCTCCAACTGCACCAAATCTGTTCCGCGATATTGAACAGTGCCTGCTGTGGGCTTGTAGAGTTGCAAAATACTGCGACCTAAGGTGCTTTTACCGCACCCGCTCTCGCCGACAAGTCCGAGTGTCTCCCCTTCAAAAACGTCCAGACTCACATTGTCGACCGCTTTGACCACTCGTTGAGGCCCCTTGAGGAATCCCGAAGCTTGACCAAAGTGCATTGACAAATTTTTCACTTGGACGAGTGGTTCAGTCATGGTTCACAATTTCCCTGCATGATGACACCAAACCTTGTGAGTGGTCGAGATAGATTGCTTCTTAGGAGGAGTCTGGCATTGCTCTGTTTGGTATAAACAGCGCTCGAGAAAAGGACAGGAAGTGGGGTAGTGAATCAGATTGGGTGGAAGTCCTTCAATTGCTTCGAGAGGTTTTTCAGAACGAGTGTCTAGCCTTGGCAAAGAATTCAGGAGTCCTTTGCTGTAAGGATGCTGCGGCGTTTTGAAGAGTTGATCAACAGGGGCAAACTCCACAATTTTTCCTGCATACATTACGGCGACTCGATCTGCCAGACCGGCAACGATCCCCAGATCATGTGTGATCCAGATCACGGACATCCCAATCTCTCGACACAGTCTCTTGACCAGATCAATAATCTGGGCCTGAATGGTCACATCTAACGCGGTTGTTGGTTCATCGGCAATCAAAACAGATGGCTCACAAGCGAGTCCAGCAGCAATCATGATTCGTTGTCGCATACCCCCAGAAAATTGATGGGGGTAATGGCGATAACGTTTCTCTGCTTCAGGGATGCCTACCAGTTCTAACAGTTCAATCGCCCTACCTTTAGCGACCTTTTCTGAAATTCCCTGATGTTCAATGATCGATTCCTGGATTTGATCGCCGATTCGCAAGACAGGATTCAGGGAAGTCATTGGATCCTGAAAAACCATAGCAATTCGATTTCCCCGCATCTCTCGCATCTCTGCATCACTCAACTGGAGGAGATCTCGACCTTCAAAGTGAACACTCCCTTGGACTTCGCAATCACGATCTGGAATCAGACGCAGCAGCGAGAGTACGCCAACACTCTTGCCCGAACCACTTTCGCCAACGATCGCCAGAATCTCCTGTTTCCCCAGGCTGTAACTGATTCCATTGACAGCCTGCACAACACCATCTGGTGTGGGGAAGTGAACGTAGAGATCTTCGACTTCTAACAGGGCCTCATCCATATTCACACCCGAATCTTTTGTTTGGGGTCCAGTGCATCTCGTAAGCCGTCTCCCAGAAAGGAAAAGCCCAGCATGGTTAGAGCAATGGCTAACGTGGGCAATAATGCGAGATGCCAATAGACCCGAACATAGGCATTGCTGGCCCCAACCATTTTCCCCCAGCTCGCAATTGGATCGTTGACACCCAATCCTAAAAAACTCAGTCCAGCTTCCGCAAAAATCGCCGTTGGGATCCCTAAGCTAATGGCAATCAGTATTGGACTCATGGCGTTAGGTATTAGATGTCGGAAGAGGATGCGCCATTCCGATGCACCGATGCCTCGAGCAGCAGTACAGTATTCCTGTTCGCGTAGCGTCAAGACCTGGGCCCGGGTGATGCGGGCAATGACAATCCAACTGCTGATGCTCAGAGCAACGATGATAGTCAGCATCCCTCCACCTAGGACGGAAATGATCAGGATGGTGAAGAGCAAGGCAGGAAAGGCAGTCATGATGTCAATGATTCTTGAAATCACAAAGTCGAAGGCTCCCCCAAAATAGCCTGCTAATGCTCCAATCGGTAGCCCGATCAACAGTGCGATCATCTGCACAGAGAGGCTGACCATCATTGAAGTGCGTGCTCCGTAAATCAGACGACTCAGATAGTCACGACCGACTTCATCAGTACCTAGTGGATGCTCTGGGTGATCAAAAGGCATCAGCAACACCCGATCAAAGTAGACTCGGTCGTAAGCAAAGGGTGAGAGCAGATCCGCAAAGAGTGCTAAGAACAGAATAAATCCCACAAGAAACAAGCCGATCAAAGCTAATCTGTTCTGGGAAAAACGCCGAATGGCATCTTTCAGAAAGCTACGTCTGGTTGTTGTAGAGTTACTCAAGGGTGGATTTAGGAAAGCGATTTTGCGCCTAGACGAACCCGTGGGTCAATCATGGTGTAGGCGATGTCTGTCA
>JAQWOT010000097.1 GCA_029245725.1 SAR324 cluster bacterium
ATCTAACTAATGGTGTTGGTCCAACTGATGACAGATCTAACCAATTTGGGCCAAGATTGGTGGGCGTAGATAATTTGCACCCCAAAATTGGGCCAGCAGACAACAGTAGCTCCAATGACAATGTATTTCTGATGGAAGTGACTGATCACGGGCTACAAATTATTAGTGCATTTGGAACAGGTGCCGATAATGGCACCCATTTGATGGGTGCTGGTATTTATTTCGATGATAATGGCACTACCATCACTGGTGATGTGAACAATGCAACTGATAACAGTTCAACAGCAACTCAAAACGACTATCCACTTTATCGTTTCTGGAACTCTGCAGGTACTGATGCACAGGACAATGCTTCCACTAACAATAATACGAGAACACGAGCTGTGATCACTTTTAACTCAGGGACTGTTCTGATGGATGGAGATTCAGATGGGAGAGCTTATATTCGAGGATATTTGGACAATGACAATACTAGTCTGACAACTCAAACAACTACTACCTTAATGAGACAAGCAGTTGACTTGGGAAATGGAGCTACGACTGGATCGTCAGTAGATAATGGGTCTTTCTCAGTAGATAATAAAACAAAATTGATTGTCGGAATACCGGACTATACTTTCACCTCAGACAACACCACTGCGGATAAAACCTCAGTAGGAACTAATGATATTCTTGTGATTGATGGTATTGAAGCAAACGGCATTGAATATGTTCTTCATATCTCTCCACCTAATGTAACTAATTCAGATACTGGAGTTGCTCAAACAATTGGATCCGTCAGTGGGGATAGTTTGGCACTCAAGGTATACCGCAAGGTTTATCTTGACGTGAGTATGGATGGAATTGTGGCAGACAATAAAACAAGCAGCACAGATCTAGCTAATTCAAGGGAGCTAACCTTCGATTTCCTGGAAAATCTGGCGTCTGCAACCGCTACTTACACTGTGGGTAGCCCAACAAATATGACCGGAGTAGATTTTACTGAATCCGCTGTGATCACAAACAGCAATCAAGCAAAGATTACTCTCTCAAATCCAACTGGAACCACAGATTCTGCAGGGCGCTATGTTGGAGATGGGGCAAAGATCTCATTGACTGCGACAGACTTCTCAGGCAATTCAAACACTTATTCGCTTACCTTCAAGTTGGGGCATGATCAAGAGTCACCGATTACAAACATCAATGACATTGGCAACATCAATCCAATTCACAATTTGATAGAGAGCACTGCAAATTCCAGCAAGAAGGCATTACAAGCTCCTTGAATGCCTCCTGTTCCTACTCTGCGGCCTTGTGCCGCAGAACAACCCTGCCTTTGACTTCCGAACGTAAAATCAATTCGATCTCGTTCAACATTCCCTCCATCGAAACCTCCTTTAGACCAACTTTAAGGTTTGGTAGCCTCCAGTCGGTTGCTAGGTGTTGCCAAAGTTGTTTCCTCAGTGCATAGGGACAGTTTTGGGAGTCAATTCCGATTAATCTGAGTCCTCGCAAGATTAAGGGCCAAACAGTGGTCGCTAGTTCTGCACCAGCAACACTTCCACAGGTTGTGATGACTCCACCAGGCTGGGTGGTTTTCAGAGCTGTGGCCAGGGGCAGTCCCCCTACGCTATCTATAACTCCATTCCATTTTGACTTTAATAAGGGTCGTGTGCCTGTATCAATGGCTTCTTCGCGACCTAATATTTGTTGAACTCCTAGTTCTTTCAGTAGTGCTTTCCCATCATCGTGACCACTGACTGCAGCAACCTCATATCCGCCATTCAGCAATAATCTCACTGAGATTGATCCGACCCCTCCAGCGGCTCCAGTTACTAAAACGGGGCCATTTTCTGGTTTACAGCCTGCCACTTTCAATTCCCAAAACGATTGCGCAGCAGTAAAACCTGCAGTCCCGTAAATCATTGCTTCCTGCAGGGTCAGGCCCTCTGGTAGTGGTAAAACCCACGTTGCAGGAACTCTAATGTACTCACCGAAGCCTCCATCCGTGTTCATCCCCAAATCATAACTGGTGACGACTACGGCATCTCCAGCCTTGAAGTTGGGATCTGTGGAAGCTGTAACAATGCCGGAGGCATCAACTCCTGGGGTATGTGGGTAGTTCCGCGTTACCCCACGATTACCCGATGCAGAGAGGGCATCCTTGTAGTTAAGTGAAGAATAATGCACTTGAATCAACACCTCTCCTTCTGGTAGTTCTTCCGTATTACGATCAACAATACGCTGCTCAAATTTGCTATCTTCTTCAAAAATCCGTATCGCTTGGAAAGAGATAGGTGAAGACATCAGGAAACTCCTTTTAGAAATCAGGCCAGGCAGATTGCAGCCTGAATTTTCGAAATTCGTGGGTCAGGGCTACAGAAATGTTAACAAGTGGAGATTTGTTGGTAAGAAACGGTTGTCAACCTCCGATACGAGACATTCCCAAGTTGGATCCGGTGAAAGCAACTGGTTCCTTGAAAGCAATCGAGTGGGCAACTCGCTCGTTCAATTCACTAGCAACTTCTTGCTGTTTTAATAAGTGTTGAATAGAAGTAGGTGTTGGATTGCTAAGGCAGCCAACGAGCTGGCCACTAGAGGTTAACCGTAATCTGGAGCAGGTAGAACAAAAAGGTGCACTTTCATTGGGAATGATGCCAAAGTGTCCTCCAGGTACCCAATAGCGTTGGGCAGTGGCATCATGCTCGGCATCAACCTTACGCCAAGTGAAGTGACGACCAATAAGTTCGAGAATTTCGTGCATTGGGAAAAGTGGGAATTTCTCTGTTTGAAACAGTGGCCCCATTCGCATGAGTTCGAGATATCTTAGCTCGATTCCTCTCTCAATAGCATAGTCAAGAAGGTCGACCACCTCATGGTCATTGGCTCCTCGAATGACCACCATATTAAGTTTAACACGTAACCTAGCAGTAAGAGCCTTTTCAATTCCTTCCAACACACGCTCCAAGCGTCCAGCACGCCCCAGTTTTCTGAAATTTTCAGGATTTAGAGAGTCTAAACTGATGTTGACAGAGTCCAGTCCTGCCTCTTTTAGAGATGTGGCCAATTTGCTTAAATTCAAGCCGTTGGTGGTTAGGCCGATACTTTCAACACCTAGTTGTCGAACACCATCAATGAAACTGAGCAGATCTCGATGGAGTAGTGGTTCGCCACCAGTAATTCGAATCTTGGTGATACCAGAATAACTTACCAGCAATGAGACTAATTTGAGCAGGTCTGAACTGGAGAGCGCATTAGGATCTGGATTATGATCCTTGATACTCGTGACGCAGTAGGTGCAGGCCATGTTGCAGGACTCCCCTAAGGAAACACGCAACTTGTTTATATTTCGACCGAAGCTGTCGAGCATGTGGGAATCTCCTTTCCAAACATGGGAGGCGATTCTGTTTCCGGAATCACCCATCGTCTTGGAAGCCATTGCCGAGACCTTAGGCCACCAAGATCGGAGACAGTATTAGTAAGATTAAAACAACTCTACGAAAGACGTTAGGAAAAGTACTCCAAAAAAGCAAGCATGGCCTCTCTTATACAGTCATTCCTATCTGGAAGAGAGGCATATAAAGGGCCAGGAAGAGAGCTAGGTCCATCAGCGCAAGGGGCACCATGAAGAAAGGCTGCAGAAAAAAGCCTGCAAACGCTGACGATCTCGTTGGATTTGCTGAAGTTGGTGATTGGCGATTCTCTGAAAAGCATAATCGATTTGTTCACTAGATTCCCCCAGATCCAGTAAACATAGTTGTTCGGGGGCTAAGAAACTTGCTTCTTGATAAGCTTAATAAAGCTTTCTGCCTTGCAGAAGTGAC
>JAQWOT010000098.1 GCA_029245725.1 SAR324 cluster bacterium
TTCCCTCAATCTGCTCCAAACCGTACTCTACATCAATGATCTTGCCCTCGTCATCACGTAAATACATCGTTTTCTAGGTATATTGGTTGATTACTGAAAACTGGCTAGATTGGCAGCAATTCATCGGTGGCCGTAGCTCAATTACACAACACCTCACACGGCACTCCATCCCCATCCTGATCCAGATTCTTCATTCCACATTGGATGAGGTAGGTCTTCGCTTCATCGCAGATGCTCATATCCTTGCAGTACTTCTTGGCTGAACAATTCACTTGAGTGACTGGTAACTTCGCACTAAATGGATTGATTGCCCCGCTGCATTCTTCAGCCACGATTGGCATCTCTGCATCAGCTCCAAGAACACCTCTGAGAGTTGCAATCTCCTTGGCATCCGCTGTCAAACCCCACCGTAATTTCATGGCAATCCAAGCTCTCGCATACTCTTCTTGATATGCCTCATTTGGTGGCAACCACTCTGCTGGATCCGATGCACCTTGCTGTCTGTTGAGGCCTCGATCTACTGCAATCAGGGTATTCGGATCACTAAGGTCATTGGCGTAGTCTCGCTTCCTGTAAACATCCCAGGCATGGCCACCTGATTCATGTGCTTCTTTGAGTGGCACCAGATGATCGATGTCGAGTTGGCTGGCATCCGTGAACACCTTACCAGAATAGACTCCAAGCCAATTTCCAAAGACCACCCTACAATTCTTGGCAGTCTTGAAACTTACTGGAGTCTGAGACTCCTTGATCAGCACCTCATGCCTTGAATTCTGTCAATCCCTATCTTCATCCACCCAATGCTTCCAGGCCTTGTGTTCAAAGGCTGGACATTTAGATTTGGCTGCTGCGGATTTTGCCAGCAACAGTAACAATAGGAGGAATGGGATCAGTGCGTGCTTCATTAGTTCAACAGTCTTTGCAGATTTTCTGTCCATCAGGCATCACAATGTTGCACATCTTGCTAAAACTCAGATCAGCTCCATCCAGGTCTGCATCTCGAAAGATTGTTCCTGTCAGGTCTGTATTCTACAGATCTGCGTATCAGTAGTAGTGCTGGGGAATGGATAGGATGGGGCGTAGAAGAGGCAATTGATCAAATCAAAAAAGTGAGGCGAAATACATTGAGACTAGACCAGCGTCAATGACAATTTACAAAGCACTTAGGAGGACAATGAGCAAAGAAATATCAGCATGGACGGATCTCTTTGTATACGGGACCCTGCTTCCAAATTGTCGGCTACAAAATCAGATTTCTGGCTGTCTCCGTCATGGCCCTGTAATTCTGGAAAGAGCCCAGTTGTATCACTTGGGATATTTTCCAGGTATTGTTGAAGAAGATGGTTTTGTGATTGGGGAGTGGATTTCAGTCCCACCCACCATGTTGAAAGAACTTGATCAGATTGAGGACTACGATGTTGAGAGGGATCCTAAAGATTGTCTTTACATCAGAAAGAACGTTCAAATCCAGCGACTCACGGATGGAAAATCTTTAGACGTAGAGGCCTATTTTTATAACCGGGATAGTACACATCTACTTCTGAACAGAGAGAATTTAGAAGCAAGATTTGCCAAGAATCAAGGTGATGACGTCACAAGAACTGAGCGTCCAGTACAGCATGGATGCTATCGGCGTTATCTAGGCGAACAAGATGAGGAGGGTAGTTGGCTCATTGCTTTCGGTTCAAATCTGAATCAGCATCGATTGGAATCCAGAGTGGGAAAGGTTGGAGAAAGCAGAGTGGGATGGATACCAAACTTTCGATTGGTGTTCAATAAACAATCAACCCCTAGCAGCAGAGAAACATTCGCAAATATCCAATACCAGCCTGAATTTCGAACACCTGCTGTTGCAAGTTGGCTAGATCAGTCCCAGCTCGAACAATTGGATGAATTTGAAGGAACACCTGATCACTATCTCAGGATGGTCATTCCTTTTGTTGCCCGAGATACTAATCATGTTATTGAATATTACCAAGCTTACGTGGCCAACCCCAATAAGCTAGGACCGGGGAATCCTTCAGAGTCCTACCGAAATCACCTTGAAGTGGGCTACTGTGAGTATGGTTTTGGTGAGGTGCCAAGCTAATTGGTAGTAGCAGGCAATTGTGTTTGCGTCTCATTGTGCCTACAGGAACGAAATTCTAAGCTGCTTCCTTGCTTTGGCTCCAACAAGGTTCCACAGGGCAGGCAAGACCTAGCGGTGCTTCCCAGAGCACTACTCCTATATACCCCACAACTCTGCAAATACTGTAGCCTCTCAGCATACGCTGATTGCTGGGAAGATCACCATTTGCAAGGATTGCTGCAAATGCTTCTGGTGGGTTCTTCCAGAATGGAGTCTTTGCAAGATTCTCAGCACCATCCAACCATTGTGGTGGATCATAACTACCCCAGTTGGGGTAGGTCACATCGATGTCGAACCAACCAAGGTGCCTAATCCAGTGAAGAATCACTTCTAGACTAATCTCTGGGCGTTGGAAGTCCTGAGATTCAATGAATTCATCCACTCACCTGATCTGTAGTTCCAGAGCATCATAGCTACTTGGAAGGTTTCAAGGAGCAGCAGGCATTGGAGTTCCCTTCCTTGTCCTAACTGGCCTGTATCCCATAGCTGAACTCCATATCTGCTGAAATGAAAATAGCTGGTTGCATGATCTGCAGAGTAAAATCTACTAATGCTCATTGTAATTAGCACATCAGATAGCTGACTTACAAATTGGCGTGATCAGAGGCAACTGAATCTGGTTTCGTTATTCAGTGGATGGCCGATCTGATTGAAGGATGTTGCAGTCAGGCAAGATGGGAGGAGGCACGACACCAAAGTGTATTTGCAATGCAGGCCATAGTTGCTGAGTTTGTTGTCCTGGTTGAACGAACTACCAAGCTGTATCAGTGGATGGGAAATGCAGGGTAGAGTATTCCAACAGAGTAAACATCCAGGAAAACTAAGTGTGGGATCTCAGAATAAAAGTTTTCATTTGTTTCAGCGGATATCGTTTTTAAAGCGATTTAAAGATAAAGCAATCACATTAAAGAAAAAAGTAAAAGATCTCTTCTTTTGTAAAGAGTAATGTCGGTCAAAAATTATAAAATATTAATTTATATCAGTTATTTGAACTTATAATCTTAGTGGCACAATTTTCGGAGGTTAAATCTCTCTTCCGATGTCGTGTTCAGACATTTAATTTTAATAATCATTCTAAAGGATCACATCCATGAAAAAGATCTTGTTGGTACTTTTCGCATTAATCGCAAGCACTGGAATCGCTATGGCTGGTGGCCATATGAAAAACCTGGTCGAAACAGCAGCAGGGAACGATGCCTTCAAAACTTTGGTAGCAGCGGTGAAAGCCGCAGGATTGGTAGAAACTTTAGCTGGCAAAGGGCCGTTTACAGTCTTTGCACCAACAAATGAAGCGTTTGCCAAACTGCCTGACGGTACCGTTGAAAGTCTCCTGAAGCCTGAGAACAAAGACAAACTGATCTCAATCCTCACCTATCACGTCATTCCTGGCAAAGTAATGTCGAAGGATATTAATCCAAGTCAGATGATCAAAACCTTCAATGGGCAACAGGTCTCTATCAAGCTTTCATACGGCAAGGTGAGTGTCGACGGAGCTAATGTGACTACAGCTGACATAGAAGCTGATAATGGTGTCATTCATGTCATTGATTCAGTGATTCTTCCACAGAGCTAGTCTCTACTCAGAGTAACGTGAGTCGCCAGTGGTTCAATAAGACCAGTGGCACTTTTGTGGAACATGATTCAGAAACATGGTAAAAGTAATTAAAGAAATCACCCAACCGGAGTGGCTTATGTCAGCACACACTAGTACCTGGCCTGAACTAGCAATCGGGCTTTACGAGGCACTAACAGAAAAGAAAGCTGAAATCACTTATCACTTTGAAGATATGAAAGTTGAGATTCCTTCTGGTACAGGTCCAGAAGCTCAACATGCTCTTTGGAAATTAGATGGCAAATTGAAAATCAGCACCAAGCCCACAGAGTGACCTTCAGCAGAATCTTGAGGGGGTGAGCGAGCCCCCCGTCTTGTTCAATCAAAGTCTCCCCAGTTCCAGTCCTGAGTTTCTGCAGGATCGTAGTCCAGAACTTCTCTGACAATTTCATGTCGGTATATCTTACTACCTATGAGTTTTGCTGTAGCCATTGTAGCTATGTATCTTGGTTGTGATTCATAATATTTGGAAAACACCGTGATAACATAGACTTCATCGTTTTCGTATAAAAGCTTCCATGGTCCAAGAGTCAAAAAAGGAGATATGGTTTCCATCAAAGATTTTTCTGCTTCAAAATCTATCTCCATTCCCATTCTGTAATCAAAGCATCGATAATCAGGATGAAGCATAGTTTTGATTGAAGAGTAATCTTTTTTAGGTACCCAAGCCTCCACGCTTTTTCAAACTCTTCTGCTCTAGTCATTTTCTCTCTCTATGCTGGAATCCATGAGTTGATTTCTGCGATGGTATAGCCCACCAACTACTTGCCAACCCTTTTTCTTCTCCCCCCGCTGTCCTCCGAGATCTTACTCGCTATTGATATACTGCAATTGTGGGTTCAGTCAATTTGGTGAATCAACAATCAGCAGGAGGTGATATGGAAACTTTCCATGAAGATCGAACGTGTTTTCTTTGGGTGGTCAGTGTCGTTGTCTTGTCGATCTCCTTGGTCGCGCTGGAGAGACTGCTTTCAGTTGCACCACTGTAATTCACAACCACCGAGAATCTGAATCCAGTTGGGGTCAAGCCAACTCTGAGCACTACCTGCTTTGTGCAGGTATGAAACGTAACAACAGTGTCAACAGGTTTTTTCATACCTGACAGTAGTGGTCAATCAATAGCGCAGTTCCACTGCCCACGATGCCTCAACTGGGATCAGTTACCACACACTACAGCATCTAGCTTTCGTCTTCTTAAACTAGATATTATGTTTTATATAATATGTAATTTATAAAGCCATCACCATCTTTTCCATCTCATCCCAAGAAGGTGATGGCAGATCTAATAATTGAGAATCAGACAAGAAGGACTTGACTGCTAGCTTCAGTTTTTAGTTTATAAATGTGCGTTGAAAATCTTGGAGGCTAGTTATAAGGAGCGTTATACGGGCGAGTACAAAAGGGGTGAATCAATAACTAAATTATTGATTTCTTGTGTGATTTTAGTTGATTGGTGTTGAAGGGGGGACTCGAACCCCCACGAGCGAAAGCCCACTGCCCCCTCAAGACAGCGTGTCTACCAGTTCCACCACTTCAGCGAAAAAGAAAGTAAATTCAGTAGCTTTCTCTGTAGTCACTACATTCTTTAGAAAAACCTCCTAATTCAAAAATTCAGCAGAAATTACTTAGTTTGTTATACCGTTTGTTATACCAAATTGGGCCCTCTGCTGCCTTTTGATATTAGAGGTAACTATGTCTAGCAAGTTTGAAAAGACCCGCTTTCCAGGAGTTTATTTCAAGAATAATAGCAAGGGCGATATTACTTACTATGCCTTCTACCGCGAAGGTGAAAAGCAACTTTGTCGCAGGATTGGTAAGAAGTCAGAGGGCTGGACTCTTGCCAAAGTCAAAGACTTCAGAATCGATTTAATGGCTGATGCTAGAAAAGCTGTTTCCCCTCCAGACTGGATAATCCCAACCCCAAAACTCATACAGAAAGCAGTTTCCATTGGTGAGCTAGTGGATCTCTACTTCAAACGCAAAATTGCAGAGAGAGGCGAACCACCTAAAACTGAAACAGAATCTAGGCAGAGATTTCAAAAGCACTTTTCCATTCACTGGTCAAAAACACCCTCTGAAATTGTAGAGTTGGATCTCTTACGCATCCGACATTCGATTTTGAAGTCAGGTGGAAAAATGGCCACAGTCTCTTGGCTCTTAGGCTTTTATCGAACACTTATCAGATTTGCAGTTCAAGCAAACCTTTCTCCTGCCTTGGAATATCAGATACCTGTTCCCAAAGCCTCTGAACTCAATAACCAGGTTACAGAGCGCTTAACGAAGGAGGAGTTGAAAAGATTTCTTGATGCTCTTGATCAACAACCTCCTCAGCTGAGAAACATCTATTTGTTCAGCCTACACACCGGTGTTCGTAGGGGAGAGATATTCAAACTGTGTTGGCAAGACATTGACTTTGAACACCGAGTAGTTTTACTCAAGGACGCTAAATCAGGAAGGGATGAACGAATTCCGCTGAGTAAAAGTGCAGCTGAAATCTTAATGAATCAGTATTCACTGAAAGACCAGCGATCTGATGAGGCAAGGGAGAGAAATCTTGTTTTCTTCACAAAGACAGGAAAACCATGGGGTAAATCTAGGTCTGTGATCTGGCGGTTGCATAGAGAGATTCGATCAAAGGCAGGCTTGCCAGAGGGATTTCGAATGCTTCATGGCCTGCGACATCATTTTCTGACAATGCACGCTGTGGCCGGAACCCCTGCACCGATCCTGATGAAATTAGCTACTCACAAAGACTTGGCCACAACTCAGCGCTACATTGATATAGCGGATGCTGATTTACTGGCAGCTGCTGATAAAACAGAAAGTCTGATTCAGCAGCAACTCAGGACTGTACCCTAATAGCTAGAAATGCTGTCTCCTCAGGGCATTCTTGCAAACCATTGTTGCTGTTCGATGCCCTTGAGCCAGCTTGCAGAAGAATCCTGATAGATGTGTTTGGTAGGAGTCAATTGTTCACGCTGATTGAGAAATCCCATCCGAATGATGAATCTCGTTTTGTTTTCATCAGCTGCGTAGAGGCTTGTCCCACAGACACCACAAAAACCTTGCACACGTTTTCTTCCACTTTCTGCCATCTTAATGTATTCGTTGGGTTCTCCCTCTACAGTGACGTTCTCAGCTGCGGAGGGGATCCCTGTTCTACAGGGCCCGCCTGCTAGTATCTGACAATCTACACAATGACAGGTCATTGCTGTTGCTGGATCTACTTCAGCAGTCAGGGTGATTTTGCCGCAGTGGCAGCTTCCATCAATTTTCATCGGATACTCCCTAGTCAGATTACTCAATTAGAGATCAATAAATCTCTTGATTCAACGCAGCTTTTTTCCCCACAGTCCTCCTCCCCAAATTGTTGAGACTTATCTGCAATCTACCAACACATCCAATTACTCAATCAGGAGAGGTTTATGTCTGTCAATTTTAATGTTTCTGAGAAGCATTTGAAGAACTCAATCGACAGGCCACCTAATGGGTTGGATACTTTCGCTTATTCCGATGGGCGGATCTATATAGGCGAATTCAAAGAGGGAAGTTTCCATGGACGAGTCTAAGTTGGAGAATTTACAGACGGCAAAAGGAATGGTGAGGGAACCTTAACTCACCCAGAAAGGAAGGCTCTCATGCCATTAATCAACGAGGCCATGTTGTATAAGTCAGTGCTGATTCTGCAGTGTGGCCTTGGAGTTTGTTAATCTCGAGCAGAGACCTTGTCTTTTCAAGTGCCAATATAGGATCGCTATCAATCACACACAACTTTGTTGCAGAATCCTGAGCTGATTCTTTTTTGACACTAAGGCGAATGCCTGAGATCAATTGAGGAAGCTGCGCATAGAGATTAGCAAGGTCGAATAGTTTCATGCAACACCTATCACACATATAGTAAATACAATGTGTTTAGATTTTGAAAAGAGGTATAATTGGATTAGCTGGGTGGGATGTCAAAGCATTACAAATAATCAATTTATTTTGATACAAGGCTATTCACGAAAAAAATCCTCACCCTTCATATACACGTAGTTATTGTGAATGCCGACAATCCACCAAAATTGCTGCAAAACGGCTCCACCGCCTTTTTCACTCCAGTATCTCTCGTACCTGTAAGTTTGGCCACCTACCAGCTTTGTACTATTATCTCGGTTTGCTGGCCCATGTAATCCAGACCAATCTTCTATGATAGTGGTGCCATCGATTATAGTTCTCGAACTATCATCATCCCTATTCCGGAATTTTACAGAATACTCTGCGCCTGCAGTACCTGGCATAATGAAATTCCCTGTTAGCTTTATAGCAATATAGTCTTTTTTTCTGGTATCAAGGATATAGCTCTGCCCCCAATTATAGTTGATATCCCCAGTTATTTTGCCTGAGGTCAGTATTTCAGAGGGTGACGTAGTACACGGCCAGGGATCACTGCAAGACCATGTCTGATAGCTGATACCATGTGATAACGTAATGTTGTCCAACTTAGGACCAAAGATATTCCCTGCCTCATCTTTGAACCAAGCTCTTATTTCACGATTACCGGTGCCGGTCAGTGTGAAGTTGTCCGTATTATTTACTGGATAAGCACGCCACCCAGCAGCAGTAGCAGAAGGTGTGGTTGCTGAAATATTGTCAGTGGCAAAGTAGTGACTGGTCCCGGTGACGTTGTTAAAAGTCAGTGTGACCGTGGAGGAGGTGGTGTTGTCAGCTCCATTGTTGATCAGCATGAAATTTGCCGTTGGGGAGACATTATCAAAGGTGATGTTATCCGTCAGGTAGCCAGAAATGTTTTGTGCTGCATCTTTAAACCAGATGAAAATCTGCTTCTCTCCTTGGCCTGAACTAAGTTGAAAAGTTCCTGAGGTGTCATAAGCCTGCCAACCAGAGGTGTTATCTAGGGGGTTGGTACTGTTCTCAGACAAGTAAATGTTGACTGGGGTAGCATCATCTGTCGCATTGTCGATGAAGCTGACTTTATCTAAATTGGTGAAGTTATCGTTACCTGCAGTACCAAGCAAGGAGAAGCTCAGTGGTTGCGGAGGAGTTGTGTCGAGGCGAGTAATGTTGTCTGAGAAAGGCTGAGAAATATTGCCAGCTTGGTCTTTAAAGCGCACTTGGATCTGCCGCTCTCCATAATTTGAACTTCCTAGAGTAAAATTAGTGTTGAAGCTGACATTATCTGAGGGCGTCAAATTGTCTGATCTCCATGGTGGACCTTCAAAACTACCATTATCTGTAATCTGGTAAGCAACAATTGAAGAGGCATCATAAGCATGTAGAGTCAAAGTCAGTGTGTCTGAAGAGGTATTGTCACTGCCGTTGTTTACTGTAACACTGCCAAACATCGGTGGGATGAGTTCACGAACATTTTTTAGGGCCTTGATTTCTACAAGGCTTAAGGATCGATTATAGATGAAGATATCATCGAGAATTCCTGTGAAATTAAACTTATTACTATTCAAAGAAGTACTTCTCCTTCCAATAAAAAAATCACTGTTATTCTGAATATTCGGTTCTAGAGAAAAGTTGGCACTATTATCTAATTGACCATCAATAAAAATTTTTATGGAATTGCTACGGTTAACAAAGCTGACAGAATGATAAATATTGTCATTTACTAACTGTACAGACTTAACAGATTGAACAACAGGTTTAGCATATTTTATCAATCTTAAAGAACCATCTTGGCTACATCTAATAGAATAAGGATAATTGCTAGGATTAGCTCTACTGTCCCATTTGCTTATTAAATCTGCATCTCTACCTTTAATGGAACTGCAGTTATTAGTCTTTATCCAAAAATGAATAGTGAAATCCAGATTTGGCCAAAAATCTAAAGAATTGTTGTCTGGGATTCTTATGTAAGAATTTCCGTCAAAGTAATAAGCAGAATCCAATTTATTGAAGCGATTTGTGCTGAATTGAACATTGCCTACTTGAGAGCCATGCAGTCCATTCCCCGAATAATCGAGAGTATCATTATCAAATGGATAATAGGCAACGAGTCCATTGCTTAGGTTGAGAGTCTGGTTATCAGTTTTGAAGTGAAAGATCTGAGAAGGATAGAGTGTCAGGTTGTCCTGAGGATGAACAAAGCCTTTGATCTTGAGTTGGTAGTTTGTTTCTCTTAGCAGAGGCCCTGTGGACCAGAAGATAAGGCTGTCATTGTCGAGATTCCACTGCCCGCTGACACTTAGGTTGTCACTGGCCTTTTGGAGTTGGAGATTGCCCAGCGGATAGCTACTGGGCAAGACCAGAGGATACTTGATTTTGAGACCAGCATAGGCATTGACGGTTGGGTTGCTCTGATTATCAACTCTGGTTTGTCCATCATAGAGCCAGGCGCGGTAAACGGTTCTGGTGGAAGTCAGGTTGTCAATGTTTCCAGCCTTGTCTCTGAGCCAGAGGCTGAGCGTATGCTGCTGACTGGCGCTGGTGTCATCAAGGGGCAGGGAGTAGAGCAGGTTTGGCTGAGCTTGGACCCAGCCACTGCTGTAGGCATTGGGGGTGCTGCTGTTATCAAGTTGTGCCAGAAAGAACTGAGTGTCGTTGTCGGTCGTGTTGAGCTTAAGACTCAAGCCGTTGAAGGAGCGACTGAGGTTGTCCAGTTCAACAGTGGTCTTGCTGGTGTCCGGAGTTACGTTGTCAAAGCGAATTTTAAAAGGATAGCCCCAGCCAATGTTTCCAGCCCGGTCCTGGACCCAGAGAGTGTGACCCTGTTCAGTATTCTGGCTCAGGTTGTCAAAACGAAAGGTCAGATTGTCCCAGGTGGGTAGTAATTGGCTGAAGTCACTGAAAGAG
>JAQWOT010000099.1 GCA_029245725.1 SAR324 cluster bacterium
TGCTTAAAACCTGGTGATACTTATCAACAGCCATAAAGCCTTCTTCCATGCTCGAAAGAATGGTCTCCCATTCGGAGCGCTGATTTTCCAAGTTTTCAAAACGTTGGTTAAGCAATGCTGCCATCTCATTGAGCTGCTGGCCTAGCTCTCCGATTTCTGTATCATCAGTTACATTCAGTTTCTTTCTGAGTTCTCCTTTAGCAAAGCGTGCAGCACCCCTTCTTAATTCATTTAGAGATTTTCGGAAACTGTTAGCGATAAGTAAACTGGTAATCATCGTTGCGGTCATCAGCAGCAACATTGCCAGCAACATCTTGAAGAAAAGTCCTTCAGCTTGAGGTGTTTTGGTTGGAAGTTCCAAAGACACCCTCAGAATCAAATCATTCCCAAATTTGTTCGGTACTCTGCGAGCAAACCACAAAGCCATCGTATTGAAAGCGGGATTGAACCTCTTTGTTACTTTAGGTTGATTATTTATGGCTGCATCGATTTCTGGTAGGCTGGAACTTTTTCCCATCAGAGGCTGGAGGCTGGAGGAGTCGCTCAGTAACAAGCCAGTTTTTGGATCCAGTATAGAAATATGAATTCGATTTTTTTTAACAAATGCCTGAAAAATTTCTGAGGAAGATCCCCTTTCAACGAATTCCTCCAGCAGTTGATGTTGAATTGCCAATAGTTCAAATCTGCCAATTAAATCTTCTTCAACAGTCTGCTCCAAATGTTTTTCTAGGGAATATTCAATCCACCAGCTGAAGGCCAGAAGACCCCCGGAGAGAAGAATGACAAAGGGTGCAAGAAATTTTTGCAGGAGCGGATTAGCAGGCATCTCAATCTTGGCCTTGGAAACGATAACCGATTCCCCGGACAGTCTCAATTAGGTTCCCAGATTCCCCTAACTTTTTACGTAACCCTACAATCTGAACATCGATTGCACGATCAGTTACGATATAATTCTCACCATGAGTTGCATCTATGATTTGGTCACGAGTGTAGACCCAGCCCGGATGACGGGCGAGGAAATGAAGGATTCTGAACTCTGTTGTGGTCAGCAAAACAGGTTGGCCGTCAACCAAAGCCAGATGCCTTGCGGGATGAATTTCAAGGGAACCACATTTCAAGGACGAGCCTTCCTCTGGAATAGACTTTTGATTCCTGAGGAGGATATTTTGGATTCGTGCCAGCAGAATACGCGGGCTGAATGGCTTTACTACATAGTCTTCAGCACCCATTTCCAAGCCTGCAACAATATCTTCTTCACTACTCTTAGCGGTGAGCATCACAATTGGAATACCTTTAGTCGCCCCATCCTTTTTGAGTATCTTGCAAAGGTCCAAGCCATTAATTCCAGGTAGCATTAGATCCAAAAGGATCAAATTGGGAGTTGCCTCCCGAATTAGGTTGCGAGCAGTTTCACCATTTGGAGCTTCCAACGTGCGATAACCTGCCTTGTGAAGATTATATTTCAGAACATCAAGAATATCTTCCTCATCTTCAACAATCAGAATTTGTGCATCTTCCATTGATTACTTGATAATAATGACGATTCAAAAATGCACAGTTTGAATTGGTTACCGGTCACTCTGCTTGACAAAACATTCAATGCATCCTCCCTTCATATATATATTCCTCATCGGTTAGGCATCAATGGATGTTATCTTTCTGCAAATCCTAAATGGATTAGACAAGGGTGGTGCGTATGCTTTAATCGCACTGGGTTTGACAACTACGTTTGGAACACTTGGAGTTTTCAATTTTGCTCATGGAGCACTATTTATGAGGGTGCTTTTTGTGCAGCAACAATTCAAAAATTTCTAAAA
>JAQWOT010000100.1 GCA_029245725.1 SAR324 cluster bacterium
GTCCCTCAAACTACCTGTCTGCACCCAAACGAAGAGAAAAGAGAGAAATCTGTTTTGTAGAGCTAGTGACAGCAACGCCTATTATTTTAGGTACTCTCTAGAGCACTTAGACGCAATAGCCAATCTTGCCCTCACTTGAATGGAACCCGGAAGCCCAGATACCAGAATACGATGCCTTATCTGATGAAATGTGGCAGCTTGGAAAATTCAGAGCCACATGAAAAGAACCAAGAACTAAGACGGCAGGAATGATAGTGAATCAGAGCTGATCATCGAGGTAGCTTTGCAGGGTATTTGCGGTACCATGCTGCCACAGGTGCTGCAGGGCATTTTGGAAGCTTTGTTGGAAAGCTTTAGACTCTGAGAGATCGCCAAAGACGTCCTGTAATTCCAGGAAAGCCAGTGGTTCTGTTTTGGATCGTTCTGCCAGCTTGCGCAGTCGATCTGCCTGACTGTCTTCTGGTTGCATGTCTTTTCCACCTTCAGAGAGCCCTCCCCAGTATCGACACCAGAGTGCAGACTCCAGCGCCAGACCAGTCACAGAGTTGTCCGCTCGCAGACGATCTCGAGTGGAGGGCAACACAAACTTGGGCTGTCGGTTGGAGCCATCAAAGCAAAGTCGAGCGATGGTATCTCCAATTTTTGGATTGGCAAACCGCTCTAGAATCAACTGAAGATAAGCCTGCAGATCGGTATTGGGTACTGGAGGAACTGATGGTAAAATCTCTTCCATCTCTATCTTCTCAAGGTAACGGTAGATTAGCGGATGCGCCATCGCCTCGTGGACAAAGTGTTTGTCCAGTAGGGCTCCCACATAGGCAATCGAAGCATGCCCCGCATTCAGAATCCTCAGCTTCATATGCTCATAAGGGGTCACGTCCGGCACAAAAGTCACCCCAACAGCTTCCAATTCTGGTCGCCCCAGCGGAAAGTGATCTTCCAAGACCCACTGAATGTAATTTTCACAGAAAACCGGCCATCCGTCCTCAATACCAAACTCCTCCCGCAAGATCGTTCTTTCCCGATCAGAGGTAGCAGGTGTAATACGATCCACCATTCCATTGGGAAAAGCCACCTCACGCTCAACCCAGGAAGCCAATTTGGAATCTTGCATTTCGGCTAGGCCAACCACGGCATTGCGAGTGACATTGCCGTTGTGCAGTAGATTATCGCAGGACATCACGGTAAAGGGTGAAATACCTCTTACCAAACGGGTACGCAAACCAGCCAAAATCAACCCAAAAGCTGTGGTCGGTGTCTCTGGACTCGCTACATCCTTTTTCAATGCTGGTTGGTTTGGATCAAACTCTCCCGTTGCTGGATTAATGAAGTAGCCTCCTTCCGTGACCGTCAATGAAACAATTCGGATGCTTGGGTCTGCAAGCCTCTCAATGTTTGCAAGATCTGCTGGTGGAAGAAAATCGATCATTGATCCCGTTACAGTTGCTTTGTAACCAGCAGCCGATTGTTCCACTACTGTAGTCAAGTAGTCCTGCTGTGCCAGAGTTTGACCCATCACACGATCACCAGACATCACACCTGTACCAACCAGAGCCCAGTCAAGAGATTTGCCAAGTCGGAACAGTTGGTCCAGATAGACCGCCTGATGTGCCCGATGGAAATTGCCCACACCAATGTGGACAATCCCCGGCTTGAGCTGCTTAGGAGAATAGTTAGGAACTAAGATCTGAGAGGGGAATGAGGGCAGGGCTGCCCGAGAGAGTCGAATAGTCATGAAAATTTTGGAAGGTCAACTCATCCAGTTGCCGCCATCGACGTTGAGCGTCTGTGCTGTAATATAGTCTGCATCAGCAGAAGCAAGGAAAACAGCTGCTCCTTCGATATCATTGGGACTTCCCATACGGCCAAGAGGAACAGCCTCACCAACCAGTCGCTTTTTCTCTCCAATGGGTCGGCTTTCGTAGCGCGCAAAGAGGCCATCGACTGTTGCCCACATCGGAGTATCAATCACCCCAGGAGCAATGCCATTAACATTGATATGATGTGGAGCCATT
Organism: SAR324 cluster bacterium; assembly: GCA_029245725.1. NCBI lineage: Bacteria > Deltaproteobacteria > SAR324 cluster bacterium. Next base: position 2,016 of record JAQWOT010000100.1, read on the forward strand.
GCCAGTGCTGCTGATTGAGTATAGCTGTAAACAGCCGCCTTGGTTGCACAGTAGTGAGCTACCAGGGCCTCCCCACGTCGACCTGCTTGTGAAGAGAGATTAATGATTTTACCACAGATGCCTTTCTCAACCATGTGAGCTGCAGCCGCTTGCATCATGAAGAACATTCCCTTGACGTTGATGTCAAAGAGCCGATCGTAACTTTCTCGAGAAGAATCCAGTAGTGGAGCCATCTCGAAAATTCCTGCATTATTGAAAAGAATATCGACTTGACCAAAAGCCTTGGTAGCTGCTTGAATTGTCTGATCGATATCCACCTGTTTGGTCACATCCATACTGACCGCCAAGGTGCTGCCACCATTTGCTTGAATTTCCTTCGCAACAGCTTCCGCTAGCGACAGCTTTACATCTGCGACAACACAGCTTGCTCCTTCCTGTGCATAGCGCAAGGAGACAGCGCGGCCAATGCCACTGCCACCACCTGTGACAATTGCCGTCTTACCTGCCAGTTTCATCGAATTCCCTTCCCATTGTTATCAAATTTGTGGATTTTATCCTCTTCAGGATTCAGGTAGATGGTATCACCATAATTTAGTCGAACATCTCCATCTGCACGAACAGTCAAAGGACTCTTCTGACCTTCCACATTAACATGTAAAAAGGTGTCTGAACCCAAGTGTTCTGAAACTCCAACTTTGCCTGTCCACAGTCCTGAAGAAGTAGAAATTTGAACGTGCTCAGGACGAACTCCAATCGTTGTAGCTTCATAGCGACTAGCTTCTCCACCACTGAGAAAATTCATCTTGGGTGCCCCAATAAAGCCAGCAACGAAGAGGTTATCCGGTGAGTGATAAAGCTCCATCGGGCTACCCACCTGCTCAATATTACCTTGATCCAGCACCACGATCTTATCAGCCATCGTCATCGCTTCCACCTGATCGTGAGTAACGTAGATCATCGTTGTCTTCAATTGTTGATGCAACTCCATGATCTCCAGGCGCATATTGATCCGGAGTGCTGCATCCAGATTTGAGAGAGGTTCGTCAAAAAGAAAAGCTTTCGGTTGGCGTACAATTGCTCGACCAATCGCAACCCGCTGACGCTGCCCACCAGATAGCTGCCGAGGCTTGCGCTCCAGATATTCACTCAGGTTGAGGATCTTGGCAGCCTCTTGGACCTTTGCAGCAATCTCGCTCTTCGGCATGCTCGCCATCTTCAGGGGAAATCCGATGTTCTCGCGCACACTCATGTGCGGATACAGGGCGTAGGACTGAAAGACCATTGCTAAGCCACGCTTGGCAGGTGCAAGGTTGGTCATATCCTGACCATTAAATTCGATCCTGCCTTTGGAAACTTCCTCCAAGCCAGCAATTAGCCGCAACAAGGTGGACTTACCACTTCCAGAAGGGCCAACGAATACGACAAACTCTCCTTCATTGACCTCAAGATCTACTGAAGGAATGACTAATACATCCCCAAACGATTTGGAAACGCCTACTAAATTAATGCTACCCATGTCTTTTTCCCTTATTTGACTGCCCCGAGGGTCAGTCCTTTCACCATTTGCTTCTGGGTCACCCAACCAAGGAACATGATCGGCAGGATCGCCAGGGTGGAGGCCGCTGAAAGCTTAGCCCAGAACAACCCTTCCGGACTGGAATAGGAAGAAATGAAGGCTGTCAACGGAGCCGCTTCAAATGCTGTCAGGTTCAAGCTCCAGAAAGACTCGTTCCAGATCAACACAATACTCAACAAACTCGTGGAGAAGATCGCTGATTTTGACAACGGAAGCAATATATAAAGAAAAATTTTCAAAAGACCATCACATTCCATCTGGGCTGCTTCCAAAATTTCCTGTGGAATATCTTTAAAATAGGTATAGAGCACCCAGATGACAATCGGTAGGTTCATCAATGTGTAAATCAGAATCAAGCCCAGATGCGTATCCAGCAGCCCCATGTTCTTGTAAAACAAGTACATCGGAATCAACACTCCAACGGGAGGCATCATCTTAGTCGAAAGAATCCAGACCAGCTTGAACTTTGTACGCTTGGTTGGTCGGAAGGCAAAGCTATAGCTTGCTGGTACAGCAATCAGGATCGCCAATAAGGTCGCAAACACTGAAATCACGATGGAGTTCCAAGCGTAATTCAGGTAGTTGCTTCGATTCTGTACAACAAAATAATTCTCCAGAGTGGGTGTGAAGAAGAAGCTGGGAGGTGTAGCAACAGCATCAATCTCTGTCTTAAGACTAGCCATCACCATCCAAAGGATTGGGAAGAAGATGATGAAACCGATCACCCAACCAAGGATTGATAGCAGAACTCTATTGGATTTCATCAGTCAGAATTCATGTTCTTGGCAATCATCCGTAGCAGGAAGATCGCGACAATGTTGGCAAAAACAATGGAGATGATTCCACCAGCTGAGGCTCCCCCAATATCAAAATCTAGTAGTGCCTTACGATAGACAAGGAAGGCCAAATTTGTGGTCTGTGTGCCAGGCCCCCCAGTCGTTGTGGTAAAGATTTCTGCAAAAATATTCAGGTGAAAGATCATCTGGATCATCACTACCGCCCCGATAGCCTTTCCCAGATGTGGCAAGTAAATCTGGAAGAAAAAAGCTAAGTGCCCGGCACCGTCCATCTTGGATGCTTCTTTAATTTCCAAGCTCATGGATTGTTGTGCCGTGATAAACACCAAGACAGCAAAGGGTAACCAGTTCCAAGAAACAATGATGATGATAGAGCCAAGTGGGATATCAGCAAACCAATCGATTGGAGGTAGTCCGAAAAGACCAAGTAGGTACGTGAAGTAGCCGTTGACTGGATGCATCAACAGATTCTTCCAAATCAATGCGCTGACCGTAGGCATCACGAAAAAGGGCGAAATGATGACCAACTGTAATAATCGCCCCCCGTAAAGATCTTGATCCAACAAGTAAGAAATCAATAATCCCAACACTACTGTGATGCCAATGATGCTCCCCAGTAACTGAATAGAATTGTAAATCGAATCAGTAAAAACAAAATCAGTGAGCAGAAACTCGTAGTTCTCAATACCCGCAAATCCCTTGATACGTGGATTCAGCAGGTTATAGCGAATGAGAGAGTAGTAGATCGTAGCGATGAGGGGACCAAGCATCCAAATGAGCAGCACAACGATTGCTGGATAATCAGAAAGTACTCTTAGTTTCATTCAGATGCCCGGCTTAGAGAAAATTAGAACCGATCAGAGTTGATCAGATCAATAGTATCCAGCTTGGCGCATGATGCGATCTGTAGCAGACTGTGATTTCTCCAGGGCTTCGTCTACAGACATTTGACCAGCTACCGCAGCGGCTACAAACTGACCCACCTGTGTTCCGATGGACTGGAACTCAGGAATGGCTGCGAACTGTACACCTGTGTAGGGTACGGGCAGCAATGTCGACTTTGTTGGGTCCATAGCCATGATTGAATTCAACACGGTTCGTGCAAAAGGAGCAGCCTTGTAGTAGTTATCGTTGTAGGTTGACTTGCGTGTTCCTGGAGGAGCTACGGTCCAGCCTTTTCGCTCACCAACCAAGTCTACATACTCCTTGGAGGTTGACCACGCCAAGAACTGCTTGGCAGCATCCGTCTTCTTGGAAGACTTTGGAATGGAAAGCGCCCAAGCCCAAGCCCAACCAGTACCACGGTCGGTACGAGCAGAAGGTGCACGGGTAAAGTCAGTCTTGTCGTGAACCTTGGAGTCACTTGGGTTGTAGATGTAACCAGCAGCTGAGGTTGCATCTACCCACATTCCGCACTTGCCACTGGCAAACAAGGCACGGTTTTCATTGTGTCCGTTAGAGCTTGCTCCTGGAGGTCCAAAGTTATTCAGGATGTCAACATAGTAGGTCAGCGCTTCTTTCCACTCTGGAGAATCCAACTGTGGTCGCCAGTTCATATCAAACCAGCGGCCGCCAAAGGCATTAACCATGGTGGTCACGTAGGCCATGTTCTCACCCCAACCTGCTTTTCCACGCAGACACACGCCATACACACCATTTTCAGGATCATGCAGTGCTTCTGCATAGGCGCGGAATTGTCGGTAGTTAGGCTCTGCTGGCATGGTCAATCCAGCGTTTGCAAACAAGTCTTTACGGTAGAAAGTGAATGAACTCTCTGCATAGAACGGCAGAGCGTAGATCACTCCATTGTGCGATAGTAGATCCCGTACCGTTGGGAAGACATCATCCATGTCGTAGCTGGCAGGCATGTCGCTTAAGGGAACAAGCTTGCCGTCCTTGCCCCACATTGGCGCTTCGTAGGCACCTATGGTAATGATGTCAAACTGGCCACCGCCTGTAGCGATATCGGTCGTCACACGCTGGCGCAATACATTCTCTTCCAAGGTCACCCAGTTCAACTCATGACCGGTTTTCTTTGTGAACTCGGAGGACAGCTCCTGCATGATGATCATGTCGGAGTTGTTCACCGTAGCAATCGTCAACTTCTCTGCATAAGCTGTCATCGTGGCACTAGCACCAACCAGAGCTGCGATGAACATCGCTTTCAATGCTTTCATTCTGCCTCCAGAATTATTGGATTTTCTCTTAATCAAGAGATTTTTGAACACTTTGATAAACCTTTCTGTCTCGTTTAAAGACCACTAAAAGGCTCCGCTACTACCTAATCGCACATTGACCCCGCACCTCATGGTACTTTTGGGAACAGTCCATCAGTTCTTTAGTGGTTTGCTGGGAAATAATTGGAAGCCACTGTGAAAGCTGAAGAACATTCAAACTTTCTCATTCCGAATGATGTGCGTTTACAAAGAAAAATACTTGAGGAAATTTTGCGAGGGTATTTTCTGTTGATGAGGTATCAATTTCGTTATGTTACTACTCTACTAGGTAGATAAATGTTATCTAGCAGAAACAATTAATAACTCCGCTGTATCCAATCAACATCAACCTCCTCCCCAAGTTTTCTAGGCAGACCACTCACCTTGCTTAAAAAGCATATTTGTGAGCAAGCAGCGAAAAAAGCCTTACAAACGTGATTTGATTAGTCAACTCATTAAACTTATCTCATCTAAATCAGTGGATATCTCTTTATCCTATTTTTTTATCTATCGAGAAAGACTCTGATTGGATGATTATTTAATTCAGTTATTTTTCAGAAAAACAAATCTACTACTTGTTTCATTTAGATTAAATATTTTTTTAATCAAAAACATATCCTGCTCAATGGGACCGGTAGGAATAAAAGAATTTGGACAAGACTGAGGTAACCAGAAATACGTCTTCCCTTTGCAAGGGGGAATAAACCTTGTCACTCTATTTCAGATGTCAATCAAAATTTGTCTGACGGAAATTTGCGCACAGTAACTTGGCTAGTTATGTTTCCTCTGAAATTCTTCCTGCAAAGCGGGGTAAAGTCGACGATAACGCATCAATAGATTTTGATAGTTCTCAAACAACTCTGGTTGAGGTTCTAGAACTCCCGCAATGGGAGGACGAGAACAAATTGAGACTGGATCACCTCCCTCTGCAGCTACTAATCCTAGGCGGGCTGCTCCAAAGGCTGCTCCCAACTCGGTACCACTGTGTCGAATGAGCGGACGCTGCAGCATTGTCGCCAATATCTGTCCCCAAGTATGACTACGGGCTCCACCACCAATCAAAGAAACCTCACCAATCTCTGCGCCTGCTTCAACAAGCACCTGCTGGCAATCAGCGAAAGCACAGGACACACCTTCCAAGACTGCTTGAGTCAAATGTCGGGCATCATGATTGTGATTCAGACCGAAGAATACACCTTGAGCCTGAGAGTCGTTATGTGGGGTTCGCTCTCCGGAAAGATAAGGCAGAAACAATGGTGCACCAGTTAGTACTGGGTCCTGTTGCAAGGCATTCAGCAAGTCAGCTTCTTTACGTCCAATCATCTGGGATAACCAACTCAAACAACTAGCTGCGCTCAGGATGACTCCCATTTGATGCCATGTCCTAGGCAGACAATGACAGAAAGCGTGGGCACCTTGTTCTGGAGCTGGCAGGAAAGAGGGTGTAACAACAAAGTATACTCCTGAAGTTCCAAGAGACAAAAAAGCAGACCCAGGTTGGATCGCACCAATCCCAACGGCACCTGCTGCATTATCTCCTGCGCCTCCTGCAATCAAAGGCTGACCGTTAATACCCCAGCGTTTTGCCAACTCTGGCAGCAATAATCCTGAAGATTCGGTTCCTTCAATCAACCTTGGCATATGATGTCGAGAGAGACCTGTTGCTGACAACATGACATTTGACCAGTCTCTTTTTTCAACATCCAACCAGAGGGTCCCCGCAGCATCTGACATTTCTGAAACCATTTCGCCGCTGAGCTGCAAACGCAGAAAGTCTTTTGGCAATAAGACCTTGTCCACTTTTTCAAATAATGCCGGCTCTTCTCGCTGTAGCCAAAGCAGCTTGGGTGCAGTGAATCCAGGCATTGCAAGGTTACCAGTGATTTGACGTGCATTTGGAATTTGCCGCTCTAAGAATTCACATTCAGTATTAGAACGCCCATCGTTCCAAAGGATTGCTGGGCGTAAAACCTGTTGCTGAGCATCTAGAAGTGTAGCCCCATGCATCTGTCCAGAGAGGCCAATGCCCTTGACCTGAGCCAGCGAATGTTGCTTACAAAGTTCCTCAATGCCTGCTTGAACAGCATGCCACCAGGCTTCTGGCTCCTGCTCGGACCAAAGTGACTGGGGTCTCTGTACAGTCAAAGTAATACTGGCTTCGGCTAAGACCTGCTGCTCAGGACTAAGTAAGAGGAGTTTGACAGCAGAAGTGCCAAGATCGATACCGAGGTACATGGGAAACCTCTGTAGAATGTGAAAGATGGTCGCCGTGAGAATCGTAGAGGCGAACTAAAAAGTTCTTGGAGAACGTGGGGGGTTTGAGGGGAGAGCATTACAAATTCCCCTCAAAATAGAGAGAATTAGAGACCAACCTTGGTCAAGGCACGACGTGCATAGACCCGTGACATTGCGCGGCGATAGTC